>NZ_JAMPJY010000004.1:0-234047 GCF_039961875.1 Trichocoleus sp. ST-U2
GCCGCTAAATTGGCAAGTCATACCTTACGATTGTTACTCAAACGGCGCTTTGCCATTGATGTGTTAACTTTTCGTCAAGCTGGTGCTTGTTCCTCATAATTCACATTAAGCGTTTGTTATCAGTCGATAGTCATTAGTTTGTTGCTACTAACTAATGACTCATCACTCATGACAACTCCTTTTATCCCCAATCTTGAGCAGCTTGGGCTTCTGCTTGGATAAAGCGATCGCGTAAATTAGTCCAGTCTATCTGTGCTGCTGAGACATCCTCAAGCAACTGCCCATCCTGCAAATACAAAACCCGATTGCAAAACATTTGGGCTAAATCTAACTGGTGATTGACCATCAATACTGTAGTTTTTCCCTCATTGCAAAGTTGCGTTAATACTTGCAGGACATAAGCAGCACGGCCCGCATCTAGGGCAGATGTTGGCTCATCAAATAATAAAATTTTAGGTTCAATCATCAAGGCGCGAACAATTCCAACCAATTGCCGCTGTCCTTGCGACAGTTGCACTTCCGTCCGCCCTAACCAATCTTCTGGAAGGTGCAATTGCTCGATCCATTTGAGCAATTGTTGCTGAATTACCTGTTTTGTGACTCCTTGCAAAACCAGAGGATAAGCTAAGGCATCTCTAACCGTCATTCCCAAAAGTTTTGGTTCTTGAGAAACCAACATTACCTGCCGACGCAACGGGATAACCGGAAGCTTTCGGTAATCTTGATTTTCTAGGTAAATTGTGCCAGCAGTGGGTTCTAATAGCCGGTTTAATAGCCGCAATAGCGAGGTTTTTCCGGCACCAGAAGGGCCAATTAAACACAAGCGATCGCCCGGAAATACCTCAAACGAAATCTCCTTCAATAAATACTGCGAACCAACTGGCGCTGCAAGGCTTACCCGTTCCAGCCGCAGCAAATTTTTTTGTGCTTTCGTGTCTTCGTAGTTCAAAAAATTATGTTAATTGTCCTTGTGTAGTCGCCATCCAAATTGTCCACGCATCTGTAACAAAAAGCAGCAGCGAGAACACTAACAAAATTAGATACATCCAAGGCTGAGGCAAAGGACGAACATCCGTTGTATCAATTCCCGTCTTGTCTTCCACCAGTTTAACTAACCGAGCAAAGCCAACGACCCGCATCGGTAGCAAATAAGCTTTTTGCTCTGACTTACTTACAAAGTAATAAACGATTCCACCTTGCCCTGTCGAGCGAAGTTTTAAATCTTTGACTTCTGCCCAAGCTAACGACCAACCCTTGCGGAAGAAAACGGGAACCCAGCGAGGATAAGTGACCTGGATTTTTTCATCATCCACAATCACTCGTTCGCTGAGGACACCATATAAGGGTACTAACCCTAAGGCAATTCCCAGCCACAGTAACCAAGGCGGTACAGGTGACGCAGATGCCTGTGACAAAAACGGTAGCGGAATCGTCAGTGCCAGGTAAAGCGCCATCAACGTGATGCGAATCAGGGGGGAAATGCGAAAAACGAAATGACTGGGTTGCGCTGATTCCGACTGGGCTGATTCCGACTGTAAATCAAGATTTTGTGACACGCTTTATAACCCAAAATCTAAAATTTAAAACTGAAATTGTTTTATTTTTGCGGCGTCCAAACCGTTTGAGTGCCTTGTCCCCAAAATCCATCAAATTTGGTTACTTTGACATCTCCTAAAACCTGGGTTTGACAAGCTAAGCGACGGTTTGCCGTGGGAGAATGAGGAGGAAGCGATTGCCTGGTTTTATCTTTCCAGTTGGCTTCGGAAACGTTTCCTTCTACTGCCATTGCACAGGTGCCACAGGTGCCAATTCCCTGGCAGTTAATGATTTTTGCCTTGCCATTGTAGAGGTCGATGCCATTTTCCAGTAGCACTTTACGCAGGTTAGCACCCGTACTGCACTCAAACGTTTTTCCTTGAGCTGTTACCTTTGGCATAATGATGGATTCAACGAGCCTCTTGAGTGACGATTTATCTTCACTTTATTTTTACAGTTCTTTACAAAATTAGCTGTTAAATTTTCTCCCTCGGCGACAACTTCCCATGCACTCAGATCAAACAAACCGAATTTGGATTTACGACACGACGTTACGCGACGGTGCCCAACGCGAAGGGCTATCGTTATCACTCGAAGACAAGTTGCGAATTGCCCGAAAGCTAGATAAGTTGGGTGTTCCGTTTATTGAAGGCGGTTGGCCTGGGGCGAATCCCAAAGATGTACAATTTTTTTGGCAATTGAAAGAAGAACCGCTTTCCTCAGCGGAAGTTGTCGCTTTTTGCTCTACTCGCCGTCCAAATACAACTGCGGCAGAAGATCCGATGTTGCAGCCGATTCTCGCGGCGGGAACCCGCTGGGTAACGATTTTTGGCAAATCCTGGGATTTACAGGTTATAGAGGGTCTGAAGACCAGCTTAGAAGAAAATCTGGCGATGATTGGAGATACGATTGAATATCTCCGCAGTCAGGGGCGGCGGGTGATTTACGATGCGGAACACTGGTTTGATGGCTATAAACACAATCGGGATTATGCGCTTAAGACCTTAGAAAGTGCGATCGCAGCCGGTGCAGAATGGCTCGTTTTCTGCGATACCAATGGCGGCACGCTTCCTCACGAAATTAGCCAAATTGTCCGGGATGTCGCCAGTGTAATTGGAATCAGCGCTCAGCAGTCAGAAGCCAACAGTGAGTTCAAAACTCAAAACTTACCGCTTCTCGGCATTCACACGCACAATGATTCTGATACAGCGGTAGCGAATGCTTTAGCAGCCGTCATGGAAGGAGCCAGAATGGTGCAAGGCACAATCAACGGCTACGGCGAACGCTGCGGGAATGCTAACCTTTGCTCTGTGATTCCCAATTTGCAACTCAAACTGGGATATGACTGTATTCAAGACGAACAACTGCTACATCTGACAGCTGCCAGTCGTTCAATCAGCGAAGTCGTCAATCTTGCTCCCGATGAACACGCACCCTTTGTGGGTCGTTCTGCGTTTGCTCACAAAGGCGGCATCCACGTTTCAGCGGTTGAGCGCAACCCGTTGACTTACGAACATATTCAGCCAGAACAAGTCGGCAACGAGCGTCGAATTGTGATTTCCGACCAAGCTGGATTAAGTAATATTTTGGCAAAGGCTCGCAGCTTTGGTATTGACTTAGATAAGCAAGATCCCGCCTGTCGCCAACTTTTACGCCGCCTCAAGGAACTGGAGAATGAAGGCTATCAGTTTGAAGCAGCAGAAGCAAGTTTCGATTTGCTGATGCGCGAGGCATTGGGGCAGCGACAGCAAATGTTTGAACTCAAAGGCTTTCAAGTCCACTGCGATATCGTCAGGAATGCAAACGCCCTTGCCACGGTGAAAGTCGCTGTCAATGGCAAAGATATTTTGGAAGCTGCGGAAGCAAATGGTCCCGTTTCGGCGTTGGATGCTGCATTACGCAAAGCTTTAGTCAATTTCTATCCAGAAATTGCTGTATTTCACTTGACCGACTACAAAGTGCGGATTCTCGACAGTGGCGCGGGGACTTCAGCCAAAACTCGTGTTCTCGTGGAATCTAGCAATGGTCATCAGCGCTGGGCAACTGTAGGGGTTTCTAGCAATATTCTGGAAGCTTCTTATCAGGCAGTCGTCGAGGGAATTGAGTACGGTTTGCTGTTGCAATCTTCAGCAAGTCGGACGACAGAAGTTGCAACGACACAATTGTAGAAACCAGAGTCGGTTACGTCTTTCTCCATAGGTTTTGATGGCGATCGCGTGATGAGAAAATCCTCAGGCGCGATCGCATTCTCATCCGCCACAATAAAGCTAAACCAGTGCGAGGGAGAGAAGATGACTTTAACTGCCCAGCAACTAGATGCGATGATGCCCGACGCGAGTCAACTGTATAGTGATGAACCAGAAATGGAAAGTTCTTTACACTATATGCAACTGCTGTTGCTTGTCACTTGTCTGGAATGGCTGTGGCGCGAAAGAGAGGATTTTTTTATCGGTGCCAATCTCACGATTTATTTTAGTCGGCAACAACTGAGAAATCGTGATTTTCGGGGTCCCGATTTCTTCTTAGTCAAACAGACCCAAAAATCTCCTCGCAATGCTTGGGTGGTGTGGGAAGAAGATGGCAAGTATCCCAATTTGATTATCGAGTTGCTATCAACTTCTACCGCTACGACAGACCGCACGTTGAAAAAAGATTTGTATCAAGACCGCTTCCGCACGCCGGAATATTTCTGGTTTTCCCTAGATACGCTGGAATTTCAAGGTTTTCGATTGATGGGAAATCAATATCAGGAAATTGCCCCAAATGAAAAGGGCTGGTGTTGGAGTGAGGAGCTAGGCTTGTATCTGGGCGTAGAACAGGGACAGCTACGCTACTTTACTCCAGAAAGCGATCGCGTACCGACCCCAGAAGAAGCCGCTCAACAGGCAGTAGAAGCCGCTCAACAGGCTCAAGTGCAAGCTCAGCAAGCTCAAGCGCAAGCTCAACAGGCTCAATCCCAACTAGAACAAGAACGACAACGCGCCGACCGATTGGCTGAACGACTGCGATCGCTCGGTATCGATCTAGAGTAAGCCATCGCTCTTACCCTATCTATCTATCTTTTGCTAGATGACGGCACAAAAACCGATAGAACTTGTGGAATCACCCGAAATCGGGCTGGCGTCTCCGTTGTTCTTTCCCCATCGGTATTAATTGGATAAGGTTTTCGAGTATATAACTCAATGTCTTTACCCTGGATGGTACGCACCCCCCTACCTATCGCAGATTTTCCCCGCAAAGCAGCAAATACCAACGGCAGGGTTTCCCACCAATGCTGAATTTCCAAACTATGCAGATCCAGCCTTTGGTCATCAATGGTGGCATCATCCGCAATCACTAAGCCACTGCCGTAATAGCGACCATTCCCCACCGTAATCTGCAAAGTTTTGACTTCGATAGACTGACCTTCCCAGTGGATATCAACCCAAAACGGTCGCACAGTCGAAATAACTTGCACTGCTGTAGCAATATAAGCAAAAACGCCCCAATGCCGCTTCAATCTTTTGGAGACTCTGCGGTTTACTTCTGCACTCAGTCCCAGACTGGCAATATTGAAAAAATACTGTCCGTTCACCCAGCCCAAGTCAATCCGTTGAATTTGACCATTGGCAATGATTTGACAAGCTTCTGGCAGCGACTGGGGAATATTTAGGGTTCTTGCCAGATTATTGGCGGTGCCTAAAGGCAAAATTGCCAAAGGTAAGTCAGTATCTAGCAATCCTTCGACTGCTGCATTGACACTGCCATCTCCACCCCCAATGATGACCAAATCAACCTGTTGGCAGTGTTTCCGAATAAGTTCAGAAAACTGCTTGGGATTTTCACTCTTTTCCTCTACTAGTTCAAAACCCAGTTGTTGCAATTGTTCAACTGCTTGCCGTCTGGCGTCTTGACCTCGTCGAGCATTCGGATTCACTAATAGCAATGCCCGCTGACTCATTTGCATTGTTTTGAGGGAAATCGGTCATTGGTATAAAGAAATTACCCCAATCCTCCCAGCCTCAAGTATATGCTTCCGATTGCAGCCTGCGATACTGTCTAGTTGTGTTGCAAAGGAGCTTCCAATCGCTCTTAGGGGATGCGACGGTAGTAATTTCCGTACAAAACTTGTCAAAACACTTGCCAGAACACCCTAATATACGCTACAAGGATAAAGGATTGCTTCCCTAGCGCATAGAATTCTACGCATTAAATCTCAGAAGCGGGAAGCTTTTTTACTTCGTAGTATTTACAAAACTGATTTCTAGACCCTATGACTCAGCAAGTAATTCACCCAATGGTGAAAATGCAGCGTCAAATGCATTCACTTGTAACATCGAATATTATCAAGCCCACAGATAAACTCTGGAAAATCGCTCTCCTCTATGGAGATGAGTGGTCTTACTGGAAAAAAGAACTGTTGGAATTTGGATTTACCATGCAAGATCCAGTCAGCGAATTGCTGGCGGTTGAAGCTTGGGAAGACGAGGATTAAAGGCAGGCGGTTAAAGCTTGGGAAAGTTCCCATGCTGATTGATAGCGATCGCTCGGTCGGGGTTCTGTCACTTTCTCTATCACTATCCGCAGTTGGGGTGTAATTGTCGGCATCCCTTCGACATTGAATCTGTAACCCATCCCCTTTCGTTTATAAAACTTTTGGGGGCTTTCACCACTTAATAGAAAAATTAGGGTCGGCCCGATTGCATATAAATCTGATTGTGTCACTGGCTGACCCCGATCTTGTTCTGGGGCGCTATAATCTGGGGCACCAATGCGTGTGCCTGGTGGCGTGCCAATTTCTTTGACTGCCCCGAAATCCAAAACAACCACCTGATTGTCCCGAAAGCGCACCATCAAATTTGCCGGTTTAATGTCCCGGTGAATGAGGGGCGGATCTTGACTGTGGATATAGCCCAAGATGTCGCAGGCTTGAATCATCCACTCAATCGCCTGTTTAAGATGTACTGGCCCCTTTAGATAGATGCGCTTTTCTAAATCCTCGCCTTGGATCAGCTCCATTGCCAGGTATTTCTTGCCAGCCTCTACAAAAAAGTCATAATACTGCGGAATCCCTGAATGATGCAGTGTCTTGAGGGTACGAGCTTCTCGTTCAAAGAGTTCTCTGGCTTTAGAATTTTGTGCCATATCGGCATTCATTTCCTTTAACACCACGAGAGCCTCCCCGCGCAAACGTTCAGGGTCCCAGGCAAGGTAAGTGGTGCCCATTCCTCCTTGTCCTAGCGTCCGCAACACCTGATACTGACGGATGTGGCGATGTATCTTTACTAGAGGTTGCCCGCAGTGGATGCAGAACAAATTCCCCGGCGGATTTCCGGCATGAGAACAAGCTGCTTCAGAACTGACTGCTGGCTGTGGGATTGGAATACTGCGTGCCCTTTCTCCGGACTTCTGAGAGAGGGTTGCTGGCTCTTCTGTGCTACTGAGTTGAAATTTCAGTACCGGGCCTCCTCGCGCCAGTTGAATGAGGGAATCATCTGATACCATCCCCTGAGAAATCAGGATGCCATTGACAAAGGTGCCGTTTGTGCCTTGATTGACCAACAACCATTGGACGGATGGGGTGCCTCCGTTGCTACTAGATGAGTTGCCTACTCTTCGAAGTTCTAGATGGTGCCTGGAAACCATGCCATCATTCAGAACTACGTCATTATCAGGGGCGCGACCAATCCGAATCGTGGAGGCTCTTTGGAAGTTCCACTGCTGCGGAGAGGTAGACGATGGATCGAGAAGGGTCAGCGTAACCATAATAGTTTTGAGTTATTAGTTTTAAGTTTTGAGTTTTAAGTTTGAATTCAAAACTCAAAACTCAAAACTCAAAATTCAAAACTTTTAAAACATCTGATGTTGATCCAGGTTTGGTCGCACTTTCGCTCGGATAACCACCGCTGTGATGTTATCGTGACCGTTGTGCTGATTGGCGAGGTCAATGAGTTGCAAAAGACCCTGATCTAGGTTGGCTCTAGAACTTAAGAGAGGCAAAAGGTGAGTTTGCCAGTGAGTTTCTATGAGGTCGTTGTCTGATAAACCATCGGAACACAGAAGCAATAAAGTATCTTCATTGAGTTCCAAAAATTGGACATCAGGACGGACAAAATTCTCGTCTCGCGGTCCCAAAGCTTGGGTCAGCTGGTAAGCATCAGGTCGATCGTAGGCGATGGCAGGGTCTACCCCGCGCTGGATTTCCCGTTGACCCACTTCGTGGTCGATTGTAATTTGTTCTAAACCGCGTTTGCGGCTGAGACGATACAGGCGGCTATCCCCAACATGAGCGATCGCTACCTTCGTATCCTCAATCAAAACCATGACAAGGGTCGTCCCCATTCGTCCAGAGCCAGAGCGTTCTTGCTGTTGGTTAATATCAAAAATCGCTTTATTGGCTAAAAGCACTGCCTCTCGAATGCGGTCTTCTGTTGGTAAACGGTTTTGCCAATTGTCTTGGAAATAGCGCCTGACGGTGTCCACCGCCATCACACTTGCCACTTCGCCCCCAGCGTGTCCTCCCATTCCATCGCAGAGAATATACAGCCCCCGCGCTTGGACGGTTCGACCTAGTGGAGTTTCCTGCTTTTTAACTTCTGTGTTGATGCCGAAGTTGTCTTCATTGTGTTCGCGTTGCCGCCCGATATCCGTGGTACCCGCATCGTCGAGACTGAGCAACTGCATCGGCAGGATGATGGTGGGCATATCATCGCCCTCGCTGGTGTCAGGAACGCGATCTTCTGAGGTGAGGGGTGGCTGAATCCGAGTTTTTGAGGTTTGTGAATCTTCTTGTTCTTGAGCGATCGCTTGTAGCTGCGCTCTCAGCTCTAAGGGGGTTTGAATCTTACCGCTTTGTAGGTTAACCAAAAGTTGATCCAGAGAATCTAATTGCGATCGCCCTGATAGTTCAAATAATTTTTGCCACACTTGCCCTAAATTTTCGAGTGACAGGGTTGCGTTGGCTGGCTCTTTATACAAGCGTTGCAGGCACAGTGTCTGATCTTCATCCACCCGCAGATTTGATAGCTCCAGCAGACTCTGACGCATTTGCCAGGGTTCTAGTGCTACCCACAATTTCGTCATTTCATCTAGCCAGTACAAAATCTGCAACAGCGGAATTTGAGCATCATTGTCCAAGTCATTTAGGAGAGGCCACTGGGAACGGTCTTCTAACAGCACAACGGAAGTTCTGTCCTGCTGCCATGCATCGTGAATCGCTGGCAGGGTCGGGGACAACTTATTCTGTAAATCCAAATAGGCTTGTGCAATATTGGGAATGCTCTTGGCGGCTAAAGAATTTACATTCAGCGTCTGGTCAATAAAATTACGGTTTTTGACCGATTCCGCCGCAGAAGACATCGATTCTGAGCTACTTGCAGCATTCGCTGCTTCAGCACCTTGTAGCTGCTCCATAATGGCGGTCAGCGGAGCTTTTTGGAACGGCTGGCAATCCAAAACTCTCACTATCACCTCAGCGCTGTCCGAATTGGTCGGTAGGGAGTCTAGCAATTGATAACGCTGTTGAGGGTCTAAATATACAACCTGTGGCGTTAATTGAGTCTCCCCGCTACTGATATTTTCAGGGGTTGTCTGTGTGGAAGTGTCCACAGCCGAACTTGAGGCGGTTAATTCATTCTCCGTCATTGGAGTCTGAGCATCTGTTGATGAAACAGATGCGGAGGGTGACATTGTAGAAGCTGAAAAATTTGCGAATAAAGTGTTTTCCTCTAGTGAAGAGGTTGCCTGCAACTCCCCGGCCCCTGAAGCGTTTGGCAAGGGTACAGTTGCCCCGTCCAGGTCAACTTCAACTGTAAGGTCTGCTGGCATTGTAGCTGCGTCTGAAGCCGCAGCCGGTGACGGCGGTGTTGTTTCAGCAGTCGGGGCGCTCTCTGCAACTTCCATATTTTCGCGAGAATCAGATGTTGCCGCTTCCTGCCCAAGCGTGGGAGTGGCGGCTGCGGCGACTTGCGAGTTTAAATCTTTCGAGAGAATCGCCCACCACACCGTTCCCGTCGTGGCACCACATTTGGGACACTCTACGAGATTAAATGGCACCTGAGTTGTGCATTCAGGGCAAACTTTGTGGGTTAGGGAAGTTCCACATTTTTGACAAAACTTGTTGGTATTTGGATTTTCAAACTGACACTGGGGACAGACAAGCATGGCGGAACTTCCTCGATTCCCGTGTGGTGTTTTAACTTAAGGGAGACAAAGTAACTGCGATCTAGTTTGCCACGTCACAATCGAAGCTTCCAACTTCAACGGGTAGAAGTCTTAAGGTCAGCGTTAGCAGACGGGGATGCCATACGCACGTCTTGCACCCTCAATGATTCGTGCTACGTCTACATTACGCGATCGCTCAGTGGATAGCGATCGCAACTCATCACTACTGAATGCGGCTAGCATCAGTTTGACACAGCTTCTTTAATAGTTCTAACTCAATTGAAGTTAGATCGCGCCACTGTCCGGGTTCTAGACCCACAAGAGACAAGTGAGCGATCGCAACTCGCACCAGCCGCAGCGTCGGAAACCCTACCGCTGCCGTCATCCGTCGTACTTGCCGGTTCCGTCCCTCCGTCAAAGTCATCTCCACCCATGCTGTCGGCACATTCTTGCGAAAGCGAATCGGTGGATCGCGAGGCGGTAGTTGTGGTTCATCGGGTAACAACTGCACCAATGCCTTTCGCGTTCGGTAATCTTGAATGACTAAGCCTTCGCGCAAATGTCTCAGCGCCTCTTCATCCGGAATACGTTCCACCTGCACCCAGTAAGTCCGGGGATGTCCAAAGCGAGGATTGCTCAAGCGATGCTGCATTTGCCCGTCATTCGTCAACAGCAACAATCCTTCACTATCCCAATCCAAACGACCGACTGGGTAAACCGAGGGAACGGGAATGTAATCTTTCAGCGTGCTGCGTTTCTGCTCAGTTGGAGTGTTGTCCGTAAACTGAGTTAAGACGCCATAAGGCTTGTAAAAAATCAGATATCGGTACACAAATCAAGGTGTTGGGAATTGGAAAATGGGTAATTGGTAATTGTTCATTCCGATGACCGATTACCCACAGCCCATTAATTGATTTTGACGCGGAAACGGACAAAACCAAAGTTACTACCAGCAACATTAGAAACATCACCCAAATTTACAACAACCGACCCGTCAGGATTAGTTTGGTTAGAGCAAGCGTTTCCCGTAGACAATGGAGCCAAAGGTGATAAGAATACCCCAGCATCTGTATCTGAGGCATTCGTTTGGTTAGTAACTGTTCCCGCGCGATTCAGCGAAATCCCGCTACCTGACCCAAAATTATTGCTAATAAACGTAGTCCCGGATGGAATCGCGTCGCAGAATCTAACGTTATTGACTGGGCTACCACCATCCGATAGGAAGTAGATGGTGTATTCAACTTCATCGCCGCTAGTCAAAGCATTCTCTGATGGTACTTTGACAACTCCTACTGGGGACAGTTGAGCAAAGCCCGGAACATCATCATTTTGGTCATTTGGATCATTTACAAAGCTGCTGAAATTAATTCCGCTAATCGGAACGCCATTTCTCGTTGCATTGGTAATTCGTTTCACCAAACGTAAATTTCCAGCACCGAGTGTAGCCTGCCGGAAGCCAAAATCGGCGTTAGTGACCGTCTGATTGGCGGTGACAGTAACGCGGAATGAGGCATTGTTAGTGGTTAGGGTCAAACCAGGGGGATTGCTGACTTCTACCGTATAAGTGCCTGCGGCAAGACCGCTGAAGACGTAGTTTCCATTGGCGTCCGTGATGGTGGTGGCAATGATGTTGCCGTTGGCATCTTTTAGCGTGAGAGTAACACCACCAATCCCGGTTTCACCAGCGTCTTGAGTGCCGTTGCCGTTAGTATCGTTAAAGACGCGATTGCCAAAAGAAGCACCCGGCTTGCGGAAGCCAAAGTCGATATTGGTGACGGCTTTACCAGGAGTGAAGGTTACAGGAACTGAGTCGTTGCTAGTCGTCAGCGTAAAGCCAGCCGGATCTGTGACATCGATAATGTAGTTGCCGACTGGTAGATTGGTGAAGCTGTAGTTGCCGTTAGCATCCGTGGTGGTGGTAGCAATGATGTTGCCGTTGGCATCTCTCAGCGTGACGGTAACGCCGCTGATTCCTGGTTCATCCGGGTCTTTAGTACCATTACCATCCAAGTCATTAAACACTAGGTCACCAATAGAACCATTGGCCTGGCGGAAGCCAAAGTCCACGTTATTGACAATTGGTGCTGCGGCTGTAAGGCTGACCGGGGAAGAGTCGTTGTTAGTCGTCAGCGTAAATCCAGCCGGATCGGCGACTTCGACGATGTAGTTGCCGAGTGGTAGACCGCTGAAATTGTAGTTGCCGTTAGCGTCCGTGGTGGTGGTGGCAATGACAGCACCGTTGGCATTTTTTAGTGTAACGACGACACCGCTAATTCCTGGTTCACCCTCATCCTGAATGCCGTTGCCGTTAGTGTCGTTAAAGACGCGATCGCCAATCGTACCTCCCGCAAGGAAGCCAAAGTTGGCATTAGAGAAGTTTGGATTATTAGGTGAGATGGTAACGGAAAGTAAATCGTTGTTAGTTGTTAGCTTAAAGCCGGTCGGGTCGGTGACATCGACAATGTAGGTGCCATTTGGCAGATTATTGAAGATGTAATTGCCGTTGGCATCTGTTGTAGTGGTGGCAATGACGTTACCGTTGGCATCTTTCAAAGTAACGGTGACACCACTAATGCCTTTCTCGCCAGCATCCTGAATGCCGTTGCCGTTCAAGTCGTTGTAGACAAGAGTACCGATAGAATTGTTCGGCTGGCGGAAGCCAAAGTCGGCGTTGTCAACATTTTGACCCGTTGCCAGAGTGATGGCAGAAGGAGTGGCAGTGGCAGTGAAGCCAGTCGGGGGGGTGTTGACGGCAACGGTATAGTTGCCTGCTGGCAGATTACTGAAATTGTAGTTACCATTGGCGTCCGTCGTCGTGGTGACGGTGCCATTTGGGCCTGTTAAAGTGACGGTAACGCCGCTGATGCCTGGTTCTCCAGCATCCTGAATGCCGTTACCGTTGGTGTCATTAAAGACGCGATCGCCAATCGTTCCCTGTGGTTGGCGGAAACCAAAATCGGCGTTGGTGACGTTTTGACCCGTTTCTAGATTGATGGCGGCAGGAGTGGCAGTTGGATTGAATCCAGGGGGAGGATTGTTGACGGCAACGGTATAGTTGCCTGCTGGCAGATTGCTGAAGATATAGTTCCCGTTAGGATCAGTCGTCGTGGTAACGGTGGTGCCGCCTGGGCCTGTTAAAGTAACGGTGACGCCGCCGATGCCTGGTTCGCCAGGGTCTTGAATGCCGTTATTGTTCAAGTCATTAAACACTGAGTTGCCGATGGAGGCGTTGGTCTGACGATAGCCGAAGTCCACGTTATTGACAGTTTGACCCGCTCCCAAGTTAACCGAGAATGGATCGTTGTTCGTGGTCAGGGTGAAGCCTGTCGGATCGGTCGCTTCCACCGTGTAGCTGCCTGCTGGCAGATTGGTAAACGTGTAGTTGCCATTAGCGTTCGTTGTTGTTGTGGCGATCGCCGTACCATTGGCATTTTTCAGGGTAACGGTAATATTTGCTAAACCGGGTTCGCCAGGGTCTTGAATGCCATTCCCGTTAGTATCATTGAAGACTAAGTCGCCAATTGAGCCTGTCTGGCGGAAGCCAAAATCCACGTTGCTGATGGTCTGACCTTGAGCGAGGTTAACGTTGAAGGGTTCGTTGCTAGTAGTCAGGGTGAAGCCAGTTGGATCGGTAACTGTGATGCTGTAGCTACCTGCTGGCAAATTGCTAAAGTTGTAGTTGCCATTGGCGTCCGTCGTCGTGGTTAAGGTGCCGCTTGGGCCTGTGAGAGTAACCGTGACACCGGCTAAACCGGGTTCTCCAGGGTCTTGAGTGCCATTCCCGTTAGTATCATTGAAGACTAAGTCACCAATCTTCCCCCCCGGCTGACGGTAGCCAAAGTCCACATTATTCACAGTTTGACCCGCTGCCAGATTAACAGAAAAGGGGTCGTTGCCCGTAGTCAGGGTAAATCCAGCCGGATCGGTCGCATCCACCGTGTAACTGCCAGCAGGGAGATTGGTAAAGCTGTAATTGCCGTTGGCGTCCGTTGTAGCGGTGGCAATGACGTTGCCGTTGGCATCTTTTAGTGTAACGGTAACGCCGCTCATTCCAGGTTCGTTAGGATCTTGAGTGCCATCGCTGTCCAGATCGTTGAAGACGCGATCGCCAATCGTACCCCCTGACGGCTGGCTATAGCCAAAATCCACATTGTTAACCGTCTGTCCCGCTGCCAGATTAACAGGGACTTGGTTGCTACCTGTAGTGATGTTAAAGCCTGCTGGGTTGGTGGCTGTAACCGTGTAGCCGCCTGCTGGCAGATTGGGAAAGCTGTAGTTGCCGTTGGCATCTGTTGTAGTAGTGGCAATAACGTTGCCGTTGGCATCTCTTAGAGTAATAGTGACATTTGCTAAACCAGGTTCTCCAGAGTCTTGAGTTCCGTTTGCATTCAGGTCATTGAAAACTAAGTCGCCAATCGAGCCAGTGCTGCTTGGAGTGATGGTAGTAGTTTTATTAACAAATTGCGTAGTGTTATTCGCTGGATCGACCTTGTTATCCATGAAGGAAACTGCATTTATCTGCGTAGTGTCAGCAGTAGTTGCCCCAGCATTTGGAGTCACGCGCAAAATAAAGTTCCCAGTTTGCCCTGGAGTTAAAATTCCCGTGTCAGGAACTCCATTGCTATCAGTATCTGGTAAAGCCTTACCCGAAGCATCCAACAATTGCACCGTATAATTCGCATTGGTTCCTGTAGCTGTCAGGTTGATAATGTCATTTGTAAAAAAGTTATTTTTGACAGTAAATGGGTGATCTATAGGGGTAAGAAGTGTAGTTGAAAGCGTATCGCTTGGCGTAATCGTGAAGTTACCTGCTGTGGTAGGAAGCTGGTCAAACAAAGGTAAGCGGCTTCCATCTGCATTTGACTCAATAAGAATTTGATTGTCAGGAGTGAAATTGTTAATTCTCAACCTCCATATTCCAGCATCACCACCCGTAGCTAACTTGGTATTCGTTGCAGTTAAGTTGTCGCCTCCATTGTTCAGATTGTTGAGTCCACCATTCCAAACAGCATTACCTGATCCTGTGCCTTGTATTGAAGAGCCGTTGGGACGAATATAAGTTACGGTTCCACCATTATCTAGGTCAAAATTTCGCAAGAATAAATTACTCGTACCATTACTAGTAGGACCGAGTAGAAAATAGAACGGGATTGTCAGGTTATCTTCAGTGTTTTGCTGAACAGTACCTTGGAAGTTACCAACTAATCCACCACTCTGAGAAACAATTACTTTAAAAGTATTGTCATCGTCATTGAGGTTAGTTGCATTATTACCAAAGATTGGTTCTGCTCCTGTCTCACTCGTGACTTGGTATGTATCAGGTTGGTTGACGGTAAAAACAACAGATGTATTATTGGCAGCATTTGTGCCAGTATTCGTTCCAATTACTTGACTCTGAAGAAGGTTTCCAGTTGCATCCCGTAATTGAAAGCGAGTCGGGTCGCAAGTGGTAGCTCCAGTCGGTGGACAAATAAGGGTTCCTATATCAGCATCATTAACCTCATCTAATGCTCCATTACTCTCTGCATCCTCGACCGTAATAGTAACGCTTCCCCCTCCCGCAGCAATCATTGCTGGAGTAATGCTTACGCTGATGCGATGAATTTTATCGGTACTGGTGGTTGGAGTGGCACTGGTAGGCGAACAGGGAGTTAAACCATTTGTGGTATACCAGTCACCAACATTAGCGCAGCGTTGTCGCCCACTTGTTTGAAAGTTTAGTCCTGGCACAGATGGAAAGGTAGTTTGAGCCGAAGTGACGCTGGGATTTCCAATTAAGGCTGCAATAGTTGCTGTGCCACCAACTAGCCAAAGCTTAAAATTCTGTAGAGGGCAATAAGAATTGGATGATAATTGCAAAGGCTGCCTGAATCGTAGTTGCATGAGTAATTTTTAAAGCTGTAACAAATAATGTTGTCGAAGGCAGCGGGCAATAAAATCTTGGTGTTGCAAAACCCTGGAATAATATAGCCCCTAAGAATTTTTAATTTTTAATTTTAGCTTTAAAATCGAATTTTTTTTGTTAAATTTACCCTCTAAAAGCAAAAAAATACAACTTTGTTTAGTTTATTTTGACGCGAAAGCGGGTAAAACCATAGTTGCTACCTGTTGCATTAGAAATATTGCCCAAATTCACAATTACTGCCCCATCAGCATTATTTTGGTTAGGGCAAGCATTGCCCGCAGGTAAAGGAGCAAGTGGCGAGAGAAATGTCCCTTCGTCTGCATCTAAAACATTAGTCCGGGGGGCAATTGTTCCAGCACGATTCACCGAAATTCCCGCACCCGAACCAAAACTATCGGCGATAAAGCTTGTCCCTGTTGGAATCGGATCGCAGAATCTGACATTGTTAGCTGGAGCCGTTCCATCAGAGAGAAAATAAATGGTGTATTCGACTTCGTCGCCGCTTCTCAAAGCTGTTTCAGCCGCTATGGTAGAAACTCCTACTGGCGACAATTGCGACCAGCCAGATGCATTGTCATTGTCGCTGTTTAGGTCATCTACAAAACTATTAAAGTTAATCCCACTCAGCGGCGCACCGTTTCTAGTCACAGATGTGATTCGTTTCACCAAACGCAGATTCGCGTTCCCAAATGAAGCGACCGTCAGCACAGTCGGGTCATCATCCCCAGTATTTGGAAGGTTTCCTTGATTAATTCCATCATCTACAATTTGAGGCAAGTCACCATTTCCTTGAATGGCATCTGTAACCGATGAGTTAACCGTGCCACCTGTTGATGTAGCAACAGCTTGGTTGCTAATCTGCACGCCAGCAGCCGCTGTAATAATTGCCTGAAACTTGATGACTACCCGACCACCATTTCCACTTAATGTGCCCAAAGCTGTCGGATTGGTAAGGTTCGGGTCAGTTGTACCGTTGTAGTTGGGATTTTGTGTCACTGTTGTCCCCGTACCGGAGGCTGTAAAGCTATAACTGCCAGCAACAAAACTCAACTTAGTGGCATCAAGGCTGTCGGTCGCTAGGAAGTTAGTGACAGGGGTCGCGGAGTTATTAACATAGGTAATCGTGAATTCAACCGTATCTCCAGTGGTGACGGAAGCGCTAGCATCTGCGTCTGTGACCAGACGAACTGATTTGATGCCAGTGGGCGTAACGGGGTTAGGTTGAATGGTAGTTGTAGAGCTTGATGTGTTGTTGTTGGGATTGGGGTCGGTCACATCTTTCGGTCGCGTGACCGTTGCCGTATTGCTCAATTGCTCAGATGGGGCGATCGGAGAGATGGCACCTGTGACGGTATAGGTAGCAACAGCTGCACTGTTGAGATTGACCGTGGTGTTGATAGCATTTCCCGTACCGCTAGCTTGTCCGCAACTACCAGTCCCAGTTGTAATGGCGCAAGTCCAAGTGACTCCAGTAATTTGAGCTGGGACGTTGTCTGTCACCGTTGCTCCAGTTACGTTAGAGGGGCCATTGTTAGTAACGGTAAGAGTATACGTGATAGGGCTACCTGCAACGACTGGGTTGGTCACCAGCGTTTTTTGAATCTGCAAATCGGCTTGGGATATGGTGATGCCTTGTGCAAGAGCAGTGACTGTAGATGGGTAGTATGTCCAGGTATCAATACCTCTGTCATTACCAAAGAGGTTAGTAAACTCATGAGCGCCATTCATACTGGAAACCCCTCCCAGAGCGTTCACAGGAGTGGGCGCTCCGGCAACCTGTTGATTATTGGTTAAAGGAGCGTCGTTATAGTAGACCTCATAAGGATCGGGAGCCGGTAGTGTTGGCGTAGCTGGCTCATTGAGCCGCTGGATAATCAGACCTTCTGGGTTGTTTTCTGGGTCTAGAAACGGAAAATGAATTTCACCTGCACTGAGTACGATTTGCGCTCCGTAAGGGATAGCGCTAGCAGAAACATTCACTCCATTGGCATCTAATCCATCCCAAGGTACTGTGTTGAACCCAGACTCTGCTACACCAACTAGTACGCGATCGTTAGCGTTGCCGAATTCCTTGTCTCCATTGAGATCGAGAACAATTCTGTAACTACCCTGTGCGGGGGTGTTAAAGCTGAAAGTACCTCCCAATGGGTCAGTAGTACCAGCTTGACCAACAGTCCCCTCTGTACCTGTAAATGTAAAATTCTCAGGAGTAGGGGGTGCCACGGCTGGTGTCAGTAGCCATGTCTTACCACCACTGGCTGGACTTATGGGTGCTTCCAGTGGCAGCTTAGAAAGGGGATCATCAGGTCGATTAAAGAAGATTTTATAGGTGACATCCGTCCCGAAATCTGGCTGATCTGGGTTATATACGTTACTTCCTGCAAGTGGAACGGATTGGTAAATTGGACCGCCGTTTGGAGTAGGTGTGAAACCTTTGTTATTCGCGAAAAAGATAAATCCAAAGGGGTCGATACCATTCAGGTCGATTCGGTAGAGATAGCCTTCATCGGTGAGAATAATGGCTTCGGAACGCAACTCTGCTGGCTGATTGCCTCCCAAATTGAGAGACAAATAATTTGCATAAGCTCGACCGGGGATAGCGGTATTTCCATTGACGACGGTGACATCCCAAGCTGTCACCACACCCAGATTGGGCTGAGTCCAGTTAGCTTGGGCAAGAACCGGGGGCGGGTTGGTATTGATAGCAGCATTAGTAGGATTTGGGCTGACAAAATCAATTTCCCAAATTCCTGCTCCTGTTGCGGCAGTTTGAGCCGCTGTAATTGTACAGGGAGTGTAGCCTGCGGGATTGAGCGGCGCTGGACCTGCAACCTCTTGCGCTCGGTTGACGATCTTTCCGATACCTGCACCACAAGAAGTAAAAGTAGTGCTATTAGGCGGTCTATATCTGATCTCGCCAACTCCAACACCAACGGCACTGGAACCAAGATAGATGGTTTCCCCTGCATTCGCGAAAACTCTAATTCTGCTTCGACGCGGTATTGGAGTATCCAGAAATGTAGCCGTTTCATAATATTCCAAGTAAGGGCGATAGCCTGAGTTATCGGTCAGTTCCCGGCTGCCTTCAGCAGATGCCGCTTGAGTCCAGCCGCTAATCGCACAGATGGATAGGGCAAAGCTGCCGAAGCGACAACTCCAGCGGCTGGCGGAGGCGCTAATTTTTTGCAAGTATTGGGATTTTAACGGCGAACTCACTCTGCTTTCTCTCGTTAGGGGTGAAGACATCAAGATGGGAGGGAACAGATAACGGGTTAATGGCGGTTAGAAATCGATGAGTAAGGATTCTTACTCCAACTGCAAATCCTCTTCTTGGACAAATAGCTCGATGCCTCTGGCATCTTGGAAGATAAATTCGACCCGACGATTCCGGGCATAATCTAGACGGTTTCTTCCGGTTACTCGTGGTTGAGATTCACCCAAGGCGCGAATTGTCATGCGTTCTGGGGCAATGCCTTGACGCAGTAAATAATTTCTCACTGCGATCGCTCGCCGATTTGACAAGTCAAGATTATATGCATCGCTGGCACGAGGGTCGGTGTGACCTCGAAGCTCAATCACAATCGGGGGATTTGCTTGTAAAACTTCGGCAATTCGATCCAGAACTCTGGCACTTTCTGGACTAATCGTGGCTTTGTCGAGAGCAAAGTGGACGTTGGTTGGCACCTGGATGCGGATGGGTTCTGGTGGTGGTTCTTCCGGCGGCACTTGTACCACTGGAGGAGCGGGTGCGGTGGTACATTGAGGAATTGTCCGCAGTCTGTTTCGTAATATATTCGTACTGGTAAAGTTGGTGGAAGAGAGGTTCACCCGGTCGCCGACTGGTGACGGTGACACAATTTCAGCATTGGCAGCGGGTTCAGAGGTGCCGTATTTTGGGATTGTAGCGATCGCGCTAACTATATCTCCTGGTTGTAAATTATCGAGCGTGAGGCTAAATTTTCCCTCGTCATCTGCTGCACCTGTTGTCAGCGGTTCTCTTAAGGAAGCATAGGGCGTCTCGCTATTCTCCTCGACTCGATAAATTGTCACCTGAGAACCCGGATCGGCAGTTCCAGACAGATTAGTTTTATTACCGAGTACAAAAAATTCGCGGCTAATGAATTGGGGGGCATTAATCGCTGAGTTAGCTGTATCCAAGCGACGATTGGGCGAATTCCGGGGTGGATTGGGACCATCTCCCCGTTGGTACTCTTGGACACCCGTGTTGTGTTGAGCAATTAAGTCGATGCTCAAACCGTCTAAATCGAAGTAGCGATTGGATTGAATGAGATTGCGATCGCTCTTGGGATACGATGCAACCACGACACCCGGTCCGGTTTGATGACCGATTTGGTTCTCGATCACCTGATGATCGTTCCCCATTAAGTAAACGGCTGCCCGACGCAAGCGACGACCGTTATAAATAATTTGGTTATTATTAATCTGCGCCGCGCCTTGGGGTTTAAATAAAAAGACACCACTACCATCGTTGCCGCAAATCAAATTAGCGCTAACCTGCGTGTTATCAATCCTTCCTTCTAAGCGAATCGCATCGGGCATTCCCGCAATCCCGTTGCCAACAATAATGTTTTCTGTCACTTGCAAATTCTCAGCTTGGACAGAGGTAATAATCCCGCTACCATCGTGGTTAGCAATTCGGTTGCGTTGAATCGTTGTTCCTAAGCTGTTAAAGACAAATACCCCAAATGCCGAAGTTTGCTGTGGCACACTTTGATCGGACAAAATCCCTAACCAGTTGTTTTCAATTACTACATTTTTTGGGGAATTAGGAATGGGTGTTAGTTCGCCTTCCTGATTCTCTATTAACTTTTGACCATTCGCAGCTCCCTTAATCGCAGCAGATTGAGGATTATCGATAAAAATATCTGCGGGTGGCAAGGTTGCAGTGGCGCGATGGCGAGAGGTAAAACCATAGAGGCTTAATCCTCGAATCGTCACCCCATCCGCAACAACTGTTAAGCCACGGAAGACTTCTCGATTGGCAGCGGGAGCGATCGCGACTACCGGAATCGGAATTGCAATCTCGGCAGTTGCAGATCCTTCGGGGTCATACTCTGGTTGCGTTGTACCATCAACAATTAATCCCGGACGAGCTAATGGTGGCAACACCTCAACGAGGCGGATGGTGGTATCTGCTGACGGCAAATTAAAAGCAATCAGCGTCGTACCAACATTACTTGAAACCAGACTTTGTTCGGCACTACTAAGACGATCTAAAGGTAATGTCCCATTAACAATCTCAATCGCTTCCCTCAGCGTTAAGGCATCATCTGGATTAACGGCTCCATCCTGGTTGCTATTAACAACAACTTTTAAATTTTCTGTCTGAGCAGTTGCAGAAACAGGCAACAGTAAAAAAACAAAAGGTAAGAGAAACTTTTTAGCGTTCATTTGTAGTCATTCGTGATTAGCGATCAGCGATTGATAATTGGTTATTCTTTACCGATTACCCATTACCAATTACCCCTTTCTCATTCCCCATTACCTCTCTACCGCGACTGGTTGCACCTGGGACTCTTGCTGCTGTGGCGGTGATACTTTTTGTCGCCCGAAGCCGCCGAGTAATTCATTTACCTTCAGCGTTAAGCCAAAATAAACGCCACCCTCTGACCGATAGCCGCTAAAATCGCGGTCATCTACACTGCCAAAGCTATATCCCAGCGAAGCTCGCAAGTCTGGCGTCACATAATAACCCGCCTCTAAAGCGAAGCCAGTTTCATTAAAATTTGTGTCGGGTTGTCCAATCCAACGAGCTTCCCCCGCGACATCCCAGCGATATCCCAGCCGGTACATCGTCCGGAACTGTGCCAGAAACACAGTCGAAGAGTTGCTGAAGTTATTCGCTAAATCGGTAGTGCTGTTTCGCATGGCATATTTGCCATAAAATTCCCACCGCCAGGAAGGAGCATAAATCGCCTCCGCAGCGATGATGTGATCTCTGTAACCCGTGCCACTCCCTAGTAGCAATGTCTCTGGGATTGTGGAGGGGTTGCGGCGATATTCATAACTCAACAAACCATTCCACTTGTCAGAGTTGGGATTGCGGTAAGCCATGCCCAGCTTGACATTCATCGTGTCTCCCAAGGCATATAACAACTGGTTAGAAGCACTTGCTTGTTGATAGCGCACCAAGGCAGTCACGGCAGGAGAAAGTTTACCGGCAGCAGCGCCAGAAATCACGGTGTTACTGCCGCCAGAGCCGGTACGATGCTCGAATCGGGCGGATGCTTGGAAATTGGGATTGTCGGTATATTCCACCCCAACACTGTAAGCGTCGCCGCCGCTGAGTCCTAAGGAGGAAGCACTTTGTCCAGTAGCGTAGGGCTGTTCAAATCGCGGTCCGGCGGCGGTGCGGCTAAATAGGTCGCTGAAGATATGCTCGTAACCCAAATGGACTCGCAATCCAGGGGCAACAACCCAACGGTGGTTTAACCCGACCGCCCCTTGCCCGGTGATGGTGTTGAAGCCGCTGATAATCGAGTAGCGACCTGTAATGGAGGTGTTTTCGCCGAGTTTTTGTTCTACCAGTGTGTCCAGGCTGGTGATGGAATTGCGACCAAAGACTCTAGTGTCTACAAATTGGTGGGCGAGTCGCAAAGCTACGCCTTCCATGACTGCCCAGTCCAGCCCGAAGGTGGTACGGTCGGGATAAAGGGCGTCGCTACTGTTTCCCAAGTTCAGTTCATTTTGTGCCCGAAAAGTGAGGGCATCATTTAAAGCAACGTTGAGGCGGGAAACAAGTTGGCTGGCGTTGCTATCGAAGGTGTCGCCGATGCGGTCGTCGCGGGAGCGGTTGACGTATTCTAGGCTGAGGTCTGAAGCCCCAAACTTTTGTAGAATTCCGGCGCGAATCGTGGTCAGAGAATTATCAACTTTTTCTCCGGGTGTGGGTTGGGGTTGAGGGTTAAAAATATCAAAAAATTCCACCCGTTCTAGGGGCGCAGTGCCGAAATTTACCTCGTGGTCGTAGCCAGCAGTAAGCGAAGTGGTTTGGCTAAGTTGGGCGGCAATATTTGCGCCGTATCTCGTTTGACCGGGGGTAAAACTGGTTGTCGCATTATTGGAGAAATTTTCCTCGACAGAACGGTAATAAGCGCGAGCGAGAATGCTTTTAGCGATCGCACCATACGCTTCTAGTCGATAAGCATTGCCGTTCACATCTCCGTTAAAAGGAGAATTATGAGCTGAGCGGGCATATTCCCCAACAATTTGACCACTATTCCCTAAAGGGAACAGGAAATCCGCACCCAATAGCTCAAAATCCTGCAATCCCTCATCTTGCCGAAAATAGCTACCTCCCACCCAAGCTTGGCGATTCAAGTCCTGTGAGAAGTTATACTGCGCTCGTCCCGCATAAATATTTGTCTCTTCGCTATCAACCCCTTCATGCTGGTAAGTGACGACAATTCGCTGCACCTGAGTCACGCCAAACGGGTCAAATCGCGTGGCAAAGATGGGACGACGGAATAGCAGCGTCCCCCGGTCGTAGTCAATTTCGTAGTCAGGCCCGCGAACCAGGGGTTTGCGCGATGTCACCGTTCCCGGACGATTAATTTCTTCGGTTTCTAGGAAAACACTTTCACTACCGGGGACAAGCAGACGACGGGACAGAAAGTAGTAGCCGCTGGTACCATTGGGAGCAACAGTATCTCTCTGGAATCCTTCGACATCCGGGCTATAGAGGGCAGTGATTTGCAGATTGCCCAGGTTATAGTTGCCCTTGAACCCGTGTAGCTGGCGAGACGTAGCGCTAAATAGCTGGGAGGCACGGGCGAATTCGGTGGTGTTGTAATCTCCCCACATTACATAGTCTGGTTCGGCACCAAAAACTGGGGAAGTGCGTTCCAGACGGAAATACAGGCTGTCTTTTGAAGGGGTTAGATAATCAACGGTGGAGCTATCGCCATAGACGGGATATTGTTGTTCGCAGAATTGCGGTCCCCGAAACAGGGTGGTGATGCCATCGCAAGTTTGGTTGAGCGGACGAGCGCTATTATATGCCCCGGTGAGCAGCCATTCCCCCACTTTACCTGTGGCGAAAACAGCAGCACTCAAATCAATATTGGTGCCATCGTCGAGGGTATCCGGATTCAGAAACTCTCGGCGCGGTCCCCAGAAGTTTGTTCCTTTAGGGCCAATTCGCAGATTCACCACGCCCGAAACTAAGGAAGGACGCAGATTAGTGATAAATTCTACCTGCGTATAAGTTTCTAGGGTGTTAGCGGAAAGGGTGTTAGCAGATATTTCATCTTGGGTATAAGCAACGGGGTTATCAGTCGGCGGTACTGGCGGGTATTGGGTATTCGAGGGGATGGGATATTGCTGGAGATTGGGAGATAGGGGATTAGCGTTTGGGGATTGGTTAATCGGGGTAGGATGAGCGTCTTTCCCAACCCGAATCCCTTCTAACCGATTCCCCTCTGTAGCGGCTCGAATGCGGACTTTCTGCGCTTCCAAACCCGATTGCAGTTGGGCGGTAAATTGTCCTCCTCTGGCAATCACCTGAAATCCGGCTCGATCTTTGTCCTCGTCAGCACCGACAAACTTACCGGCGCTCGTCGTTAAAGTGACGACTGTGTCTTCGCGGATTAATTCGCCTTTCTCATTGGTGATTCTCCCTGCCAGGGGCAGTAGCGATCGCCCATCAGCGGGAATCCGAGCATCGCTCACCGGAGCAATTTCTAAGGTTTGGGCAGTTGTCCTTTTTACAGTTAGCTTGACACTTGCCGAGGTGCCGTTATTCGCTTGCACTGTAATTGTGTTCTCTCCCTTCTCTAGAGGAACGTTGTACCAAACCTGAGTAATGATATTTTGGGCTTCGTCTCGCTCTATCTGGGTGGATGTTTTGGCATCCAGTGGTTTTCTATTGACGCTGACTTGTACCTGAGCTTGGGTGTGGTACTGGACGACGAGGTTAGTAGACGACTCTCCCAAGACTCCACTTTTAGGGGTCAGAATCCGAACTTCTGTGGGTGCCAGAATCGCATCTGAGTTTGGCTTAGCAGGTTGCTGGGCATTTGTTTGAGGGATCGACTGTCTCAGCTCGGTGGCAGTTGGTACGGTCGTTGTCGAGTTCTCAGGCGCTGTCCCAACCTGTTCTCGAAGTTCGGGAAGGGGTGGAGCCGTCGGTGCGGTATTTTCAGGCGCTACGAGGCTGGGCGCTGCTGTTGCTGGTTTTGCCGATTCCTCTACCGTTACCGTCTCTACTGAAGGGAGGGGTGAATCCGTCGGTATAGTATTTTGAGCTAAATCTAGAATTTCTGCTGAATCTTGAACGGCGAATTCAGAATTTGTGCCCAAGACTTCTGAATTCTCTGGTGTCCTCTCTAGGGCAGCCGCCTGCTCGATTGCAGGGAGAGTGGTGGAATTTTTAATTGCAAACTCAGAATCTTCTGCGAGTCCGCCTTGAGGGGGTGCAGACAGTTCATTTGCCTTCGCGGAGCGAGGAAGTAAGAAATAAAAAGTAAACAGTAAAAAGAACGAGAAATACGTCAAAATCCCATCTTTTGGCGGCTGCTTTTTGCCTTTTGCCTGGTTCATCACTGCTTGCCCTCCCGATAGGTGGGTGTCACCCCGAAATTCATCCGTACTAATCCTCCCGGTTCGAGTTGCACCAGGCGGGACTGACTATTGCGCTCAATAAATTTTTGGTTGGGAGCCAGAGTGTAGCCCGGTAGACTGGTTAAATCCAGCGTTCCGGTGCGGTAGCCAGAGATAACGTTGGCAAGTGAGAATAAACCGTTGGCATCGGTTGTGATGCGGTTGCCGTCATCCATAAAAATTACAGCATTGGGCACTCCTGGTTCTCCTGGCTGCTGTTCGCCATCAAAGTTTTTATCGACAAATACTCGCCCAATCAGGGTGCCGCAGTCTGACAAAATGCCGGGTCGAATCCGCAACTGATGGCTGGCGATGTTGCTCCTGGTTTCTTGTGCCTGATTTCTCCCGTTACCGCGAATAGCGTCTGGCGTTACCACGGCGGCATAAACCACGTTCAGGGTTTGGTTCGGCTCAAGTTTAGGAAAATTAAAGGTAACTGTCCGGTTGGACGTAGTAGCGGGTTGTATAGTGATTTGGGCAGTACTGGAGCCAGTGGTCAGCGAGGCTTGCAAGGACTCCGGCACATACCGTAAGCCCACAGGTAGGGTGTCTGTAATGCTGATATTGCTGGCAGTGGCTGTGCCGGTATTTTTCAACGCCAAGCGATAAACAACCGTGTCGCCCGGTTCTGCTGCGGCGCGATCGCCTGTTTTGATCAGTTCTAGAGCCGCTTGACCTGCTGTGACTGAAGTTTCATTGGATTTCACGCCTTCGGGGGGGAGATTGTCACCCGCAGCAGAGGCGGTATTCAAGATGTCTATTGCGCTAACGGGCAACGACTGAAAAGCAAAAGCAAACGAACACGTTAGGATAGCTGTTAGACGCAGGTAGGTACGCCCCAACAGAGGTTGCAGGGATTTCATTCTTCAGAGATTAACTAAACAAAACACCCCATTGCTGGACTGTTAGAGAGATAAAGAAATTGTGGTGGTAGACTCCCTGATGCTCCCTGAGGGGTATAGACCCTGATTAGGTGAAACTTACACTACCAGGTTTCTACGATCTACGACAATACCTGTATCTGAGTCGCTTCCGCAAGAGAATTTTATAAGGAATATTGCTAGAGGAAGAGTTTCCTTTTAAGCTTTAATAATTTTTTTATAACTTTTGGTAGATGAAATTAACTAAAGATTATTAATATTTGTTTTTTACCTTTGCATCAGCCTGTTCTTGAGCGCGAAATTATCAATAAATTGCCAATTTTACTCAAAATTTGAAGTTTCTAAATTTAGGGCAAATTTGAGCGGCGTTGGCTACTTTGACGCCATGTGATGGTGAAGAATCTATACTAATTGCTCATCATAAAAGAACCCCTCCCCGCAAGCAGGGAGGGGAACTGGAAGCGTAGGGGATGGTAGGGTGGAGAAAAGAACGTAAGGTCTTAGCCGAGGCGAAGCCATCGCTTTTTGCGATCTAAAATTCACCAACCAAAGCAGGAATACAACGTTCGCACAACAGGGGATGCTCAGCAGATTCGCCGACATGAACCGAGTAGTTCCAGCAGCGATCGCATTTTTCCCCGTCTGCTTTCACTACGCCAATCGATAAAGCTTCTGTCTGCGAACTGTATTTTAAGCCTTGCAATGCTTCCGAAGAATCTAGCAGCTCTACTTGGGAGGAGATAAACAAGTATCTCAGCTCATCTACTCGATTACCCAATCCTGAAGACGGAGAATGAGAATGGAAAGCTGAAGTCAAATTCAAGGCTTGCAGTAAAGAGCGGAACTCAGCATTTGGGACATAAAGTAATACCTTGGCTTCCAAAGAAGAGCCAATCATTTTTTCTGCCCTTGCTTGCTCCATCACCTTATTCACCTCAGTGCGGATTTGTCGCAATTGTTGCCAAAATCCTGCCAATTTTGGAGCTTTCCAATGCTCCTCTAACTTCACCCACCCCGATTCAAACACGGATTTGTAGGGTGTGGGATAGGGGAGATATTGCCAAATATCTTCTGCTGTATGAGAGAGAACTGGCGCGATCGCGCGCGCTAAATTTTCCAGAGCGATCGCCAAAACTGTCTGGCAACTACGGCGACGGAAGCTATCTGGGGCGCTGATGTAAAGCCTATCTTTGGCAATATCTAGATAAAAATTCGACAAGTCAACAACGCAGAAATTCTGCACTGTTTGGAAAAAGCGGAAGAACTGGAAACTCTCAAATGCTTGCGTGACTTCCCCAAAGACTTCTGTCATCCGGTGCAACATATAGCGGTCGAGTTCCGGCAGTTTATCGTAAGACACCGCATCTTTAGTCGGGTCAAAATCGTGTAGATTTCCCAACAAGAACCGCGCCGTATTGCGAATCTTGTTTCTAACATCTCCCATCTGTTTGAGGATGTTCTTGCTGATGGGGACATCCGAAGAATAATCCACCGAGGAAACCCACAGGCGCAAAACATCAGCGCCGTAGGGTGGCTCTTCTTTTTGATTTTTGCCCCCATTGATGACAATCGAGGGATCGATGACATTCCCCAGAGATTTACTCATCTTGCGTCCCTGCTCATCCAAGGTAAAGCCGTGGGTCAAGACGGTTTTGTAGGGCGCGATGTCGTTCGTTGCCACACTCGTGAGCAAACTCGATTGGAACCAACCCCGGTGCTGATCGGAGCCTTCTAAATAGATATCTGCTGGATATTCCAATTCTGGTCGCTGTTTCGCTACCGCCGCCCAAGAGGAGCCAGAGTCAAACCAGACATCCATCGTATCGGTACCTTTGCGGTAGCTGCGACCGTTATGGCGATAACTTTCTGGCAAGAGTTCTTCTACCGACCTTTCCCACCAGACATCCGAACCCTTTTCGGCGATGATTGCCTGGACGTGGGCGATAGTTTCCTCGTTCAGTAGCGGTTCGTTGGTTTCTAGGTCGTAGAAAACGGGAATTGGCACGCCCCAGTTGCGTTGACGGGAGATACACCAATCGGAACGATCCGCGACCATTGCCGTGATCCGATTTTCACCTTGAGCGGGAATCCAGGTCACGGAAGCGATCGCTTTTAGCGCCTCTTCTCTAAATCCCTCCACCGATGCGAACCACTGTTCTGTGGCTCGATAAATGGTCGGCTTTTTCGTGCGCCAGTCGTAAGGATATTTGTGAACGTAGGGTTCCTCTTTCAGTAGCGATCGCGCTTGGCTTAGAGCGTCAATCACTGCCTGATTTCCATCACTCAGGACGTTCAACCCGGCAAACTGCCCTGCTTCTTGCGTGAAGTTGCCATCGGCATCTACTGGCGACAGCAGCGGCAAACCGTAGCGTTGACCAACCTTGTAATCCTCATCCCCATGACCGGGAGCCGTGTGAACTAATCCGGTACCAGAATCGGTGGTGACATAATCGCCCCCAATCACAATCGGACTCTCGCGGTCGAAGAGTGGGTGCTGGTAAGTGCTGTGTTCCAAATCTTTACCCGGTACTGTCGCCTTTACCGTGAGATTCGTCGAGAGCGTCGTTGACAACCGTTCCACCAAATCCGCAGCCACTAACAGGTATTTGGTCGAAATCGGCAGAGAATCTGCCTCCACTTCCACCACTGCGTAGGTCAGTTCTGGATTCAAGCTTACCGCTAGGTTTGCGGGAATCGTCCAAGGCGTTGTCGTCCAAATTGCCACACCGAGATCGGGCAAGAATGGTTGTAATTGCGATCGCACGGCTGGCCCCAGATTCGTCATCTGGAAAGCTGCATAAAGGCTGCGCGAGGTATGAGCTGGGCGACCTTCAGAATCTTCGGGATACTCTAACTCTGCCTCAGCCAGCGCCGTTTTAGAACTAGGACTCCAGTGAACTGGCTTTAAACCGCGATAAATATATCCCTTCAGCACCATCTCACCGAAGACGCCAATTTGAGCGGCTTCGTACTCTGGTTTTAAAGTCAGATACGGATGCTCCCAGTCGCCCCAGACACCGTAACGTTGGAAGCTTTGGCGCTGCTCGTCTACTGTATGAAGCGCAAAATCTCTGGCTTTGTGGCGGAGATCCAGAGGTGTCAGATTTTGCCGCTCTGCTGGCTTCATTTGCTGAAGGACTTTCAACTCAATCGGCAAGCCGTGACAATCCCAACCCGGAACGTAGCGAACTTTGCGCCCTTGCAGGAGCTGGTAGCGGTTGATGATGTCTTTGAGGATTTTATTTAAAGCATGACCAATGTGGAGCGAACCATTGGCATAGGGCGGCCCATCATGCAAAACAAAAATTTCGCCGGGATTGTTCTGCGACAGTCGCTCGTAAATTTGCTGGTCTGCCCAAAATTTTTGCAGTTCCGGTTCCCGCTTAATAGCGTTCGCCCGCATATCAAATTGGGTTTTGGGCAGATTAACGGTGTCTTTGTAGTTCCCTGTTTCTGTCACAGTTTAATGCCGAGAAATGATTGAGTTGCTTTCAATCATTATCGGTTACAAATCGCAATCTCTTCAAGTTGCAGCGGAAAAATGAACCGCAAAGATGCACAGAACACAAAGCAAGAAAATGGAATAAGCAGCGATCGCAATCTAATTTTAGTTGAGAGATACCAGCCCTTGAGATCCCCAACTTCTGTCTGGAAGTCGGGGATCTCGCCTTCACAAAGCGTTAGGACTGCTATCCCTTCCGCTGCTTCCTTGGCACCATACAACGGCTTTGCGGCTCATTCTCCTCCTAACCTTTATTTTCAAGTTGGGTTGGGTGGATTTTCTAACGGCTGATTTGCCTGCTCTGTTCCACTCACCGAGTCACTTGTTTCTTCATGGGCTGGTTCTGGAGGTGAAGCTGGAATATGCTTTTCTTCAGCATCTTCTAGAGCAGCTTCCACCAGTTCGGGGTCGGGAGGGTTCGGACGAACGGGTTCGGGTACGTTTTCTGGGCTAGCCTCCAACTCTGAGGGTGATGATGGTGATGATGGGGAAGTCTCTGGGGCTGTTGTGGCTGTTTCCCCTGTCGTTGCTGCTTCTACAGATGCTGGGGGTTCCAAGTCATCCTCTGAGGGTGATGCTGGGGAAGTCTCTGGTGCAGTTATGGCTGTTTCTCCTGTAGTTGCTTCTACAGATGCTGGGGGTTCCAAGTCATCCAAGTCTGTGTCTTGGACACTTTCTTCAAATGGGACGGATATTACTTCAATCTGAGATTCCGGCTGGGATTCCGGCTTTGAGGGTGCGGGTGGAACGGGTGGTTGATTGAGTAACACCGTTTCATCCTCATCTTCATCCGTCCGGTTATCCAGCACGGTAACACGAGGTTTTCCGGCGTCGGTGGAGGTAGGCGCAGGTGTCGTCTTGGATGCCCCTGTTTGGGTGGTTCCAGTGCCCGATTTGCCCTGAGTCACTTTACTTGCCGTCTGCTGAGCTTTGTCCTTAAAAGTTGCAAATAGACTGGTTATCCGCTGCGGTATGGATAAACTGGTCAGTTTTTCCTGCAATGCTTCGGGACTCGGAATCTCAGTTTGCTGCGCTGCGGGGGTGAGACTGCGTCGTAATGTCAGGGTTTCCCAACCTAACCAACCGACTAGCGCTACGCTAGCGATTTGACCTAGCAGCACACCGCCGGTGATGCGTCCAGCACACACCCATAAAACTAGGGCATAGAACAATCCCACCCCACTCCAGATAAAATCACTCTTTCGGTGTACTTCGGGGAAAAAGAAAGCCGCCATGTAAAGGGCGAAGCTACCGACTGCAACAGCGATCGCTAGGATATATGCCAGCATTTCGTGGATGCTCCAAAACTTGTGTCTATGTTTCAATTCTGCTAGAGATTGTTGACTTAGATACAAATAAAAACTAAATCTGCTGTTTCAATTGTTGATTCTTCGCCGGAGGAGGCGGTACTACTTTTGCGACTCTTAATATCTTCTTTAGGGAAAACTCTCAGGATATCGGGCTACTCTGAAGGAAAAGCAACTGTTCAAAAGCATTGCAGAGTTGAACATTGAATCTTATGACACAGCAGAGCTTTGGTGTGATTGGTTTGGCGGTCATGGGCGAGAACTTGGCGCTGAATGTGGAGCGTAATGGGTTCCCCATTTCCGTCTATAATCGCACTCCAGAAAAAACGGATGCCTTTATGGCTGAGCGAGCGCAGGGCAAAAATGTCTATGCTGCTTATTCCATTGAAGATTTTGTCCAATCCTTAGAACGCCCTCGCAAAATCCTGATTATGGTGAAAGCGGGTGCGCCGGTAGATGCGGTGATTAACCAGCTCAAACCGTTACTGGATGAGGGTGACATCATTATTGATGGTGGCAACTCCTTATTTGACGATACCGCTCGTCGCACCCGCGAATTAGAGCCATCTGGGTTCAGATTTATCGGGATGGGCGTCAGTGGAGGTGAAGAAGGAGCGCTGAATGGCCCTAGTCTGATGCCGGGAGGTACGAAAAGCTCCTATGAGTATCTGGAACCAATTTTGACGAAAATTGCGGCTCAGGTGGATGATGGCCCCTGTGTCACCTACATCGGCCCTGCGGGTGCCGGTCACTACGTCAAAATGGTACACAATGGCATTGAGTACGGCGATATGCAGCTGATTGCAGAGGCATATGACTTGCTCAAGAATGCGTTGGGGCTAGACGCGAACCAACTACACGAAGTATTTGCCGAATGGAATACCACTGATGAACTCAATTCTTATTTGATTGAGATTACAGCTGATATTTTCAATTACCGAGACCCCGACACTCGTCAGCCTCTGGTCGATGTGATTCTCGATGCGGCTGGGCAGAAAGGGACGGGTCGCTGGACGGTGCAGAGTGCGCTGGAGCTGGGGATCGCTATTCCAACGATGACGGCGGCGGTGAATGCCCGGATCATGTCTGCCTTTAAGAAGGAACGGGTGGCGGCTTCAGAGATATTAACGGGTCCTAGCGGCAAGTATGAGGGAGACGCCAAAACCTTCATTAACCAAATCCGTGATGCTCTGTATTGCTCGAAGATTTGCTCTTACGCTCAAGGGATGGCGCTATTGAGTTCGGCGTCGAAGGCTTATTCCTATGACCTGAATTTGAGCGAAACTGCCCGGATTTGGAAGGGTGGTTGCATTATTCGAGCCGGATTCTTGAATAAGATTAAATCTGCTTTCAAGGACAATCCAGAGTTGCCGAATTTGCTCTTGGCTCCTGAGTTTAAGCAGACCATTTTGGATCGCCAGGATGCTTGGCGGGAAGTATTAGCGCAGTCGGCGAAGCTGGGGATTCCAGTTCCGGCATTCAGCGCGTCGCTAGATTACTTCGATAGTTACCGACGCGATCGCTTGCCGCAAAATCTTACCCAAGCTCAGCGCGACTACTTTGGTGCTCATACCTACGAGCGCATTGACAAAGCAGGCTTCTTCCATACCGAGTGGACTCAAGTCGATGAGGAAAGCGTTCAAACCTCTACGCCTGAGCCACTGCAAGCCCAAGACCCTGCGGAAGCTGTACGCACAACGATTACATAAATAGGAGTAGTCGGGCGGGCAATGCCCGCCCGACCGTCGTTGTCGCGATTTCAACAGCTTTTGGCTCCGGACGCCAAAAATTTAGGAAATTTCCAGATGGAGGGTCGTTATTCTTCTGGGTAGACGCTGCGCGATCGCGTCTTTCTCCAGCGTTTTCAGGTGAAAATTGAAGGCAACTCCTCAGATCCTTTTTCTTTGCGATTCATGAGCCAGATTTTTCTAATAAAGAACTCTGCCTACACGAATTCATGCACAAACTGGATCTGGGGTATTTGAATCCAGCATCCAGGGAGCAGAGAATGGGCGATCGCTATTCTGAGAAACAGTTAGGAATTTGAATTGATGCAAAATCCTTTACAAACGCCTCACAGTGGCTACCACTGGGACGGCACCAGTCAGCGTTTCTTTGAAGGTTGGTACTACCGCGTCACCTTACCAGATTGCGGACATACCTTTGCTTTCATGTACTCCCTCGAAGATCCCCTAGGCAATCAACCCCACAGCGGCGGTGCTGCCCAAATTCTGGGTCCAAAAGATAGTTACCTTTGCCGGACTTTCCCAGATGTCAACAAATTCTGGGCATCGCGGGACGTTTTAGCCTTGGGACACTGGGGCAAAACCGATTTATCCACCAAACCCGCCTACCTCCCTCCAGAGGCTTTTGAGCGTCACGTTCAAGATGGCTATCAAGCCACCGCTACTTGGCATCAGGGAGCTTTACACGATCCCGGCACAGGTTCCCAAGCGCGTTGGCAGTATGAAATTAAACCTGTATATGGATGGGGGAATCCAAATCAGCCACAACAATCAACAGCCGGATGGTTATCTTCTTTCCCGATTTTTGAACCGGGATGGCAAATTTTGATGGCTCACGGGCTAGCAACTGGCTGGATTGAGTGGAATGGAAAACGCTACGACTTCACCAACGCCCCTGCCTACGGTGAAAAAAACTGGGGGCGCTCTTTTCCTCAAAAATGGTTCTGGCTGAATTGCAATGGTTTTGATGAGTCTCCAGATATCGCCTTAACGGCTGGTGGAGGCAGACGCAGGGTGCTGTGGTGGATGGAATCGGTAGCGATGATTGGCTTGCACTATCAAGGAAAATTTTATGAATTTGTACCCTGGAACTCGAAAGTAAGTTGGAATATCGAGCCTTGGGGCAGCTGGCAAATGCAAGCTCATAACTCCGAGTTTGAAGTTGAGTTAACCGCTATTACAAATCTACCGGGGACTCTCCTGCGTGCCCCCACGCAAAAGGGTTTAATCTTTTGTTGTCGCGACACGATGAACGGTCAAATTGACCTGGAACTGCGCCAACGGGGTGACAAATCTAAAATCATCCTGAAAGCTGGCAGTTCTCTATGTGGATTGGAAACAGGCGGTGGCCCTTGGGAAGAAACCTGGCGGTCTACTTAAATTCAACTGGGTAATGCTGCCCTTGGGCTGCTATGATCGCCTTAGAATTGGGGCTGTAGCTCAGTTGGATAGAGCGAGCGCCTCCTAAGCGCTAGGTCGCCGGTTCGAGCCTGGCCAGTCCCGTTGTCTGCTACTCTCTAAAACAGTTAGTCGCCCCGTGGAGTGTATCTATGTGGACGCTAGCTAGGATAGGGAATTTTAACCAGTTAGCGATCGCGCTTCGTGCGTATCGTTTCCCATGTAAACACGGCTTTTTCAATTGATTGATGATCCTGAAAATTGGTGCTAGCCGACAAAAACACTTGTCTTCCAAGCCTTCGCGCTCTAAAAGTAGATATTCTCGGCTGCTAATGCTCGCTCTACCCGTGGCGCTGTGGTTTGGTTACAAGGAAGTTAAAAAAAGCCTGGTCAAACCCCAGGCAATGTTAGTTTTGGGTGGCTCTACCTCAGCCTTGGAGCGGGAGAAGTTGGCAGCAAGAATGGCTCGTCAGCATTCAGATTTGCCCATCTGGGTTTCTTCAGGTAGCACTAACAAAGCTTACGTTAAACGGGTTTTTGCCAAAGCTGGGGTTGCCCCTAGTCGCCTGCATTTGGACTATCAGGCGGTGGATACGGTTACGAACTTTACGACGCTGGTTGATGAGTTGCAGAGTCTTGGGATCACCAGCATCTATTTAATTACCTCTGACTATCATATGCGCCGCGCCAGAGTCATTGGAGAGATTGTTTTAGGCAGTCGGGGCATTACTCTAAAGCCCGTGGTCGTGCCTTCGGACATACCGCAGGAGCCGATTGAGAAATCAATTCGGGATGGAGCCAGAGCCATTCTTTGGGTGACTACCGGCTATACGGGAGCCACCCTCGGTCAGTCATCAAATCAGATTAAGCAGGAATCGTTGCCGTTTCTTTCACCAAGACATAAGGCGACACAATCAGAGCACTGAATCGCTTGTTTTTGTTGTCGTTCCAATCTTGTTTCTGAGCTTCGGAGGGCTTGTAAATCAATTGTTCGCTAATCCAGTGCTGCACAGAGGAAACATCATCATTAGCGATCGCTACCCCAACATCTAGCAAGTCCAGCTCTTGAGCTACGATAACCACAGCCTCCCGTTCCGCATGAGGCATCAGCCAGTTCCACTCAGCCTCATCTAGCAATTCTGCTAATTCTTCTCTTAAACCCTGCATTTTTACTTGTTTTGATTCCAGTAAATTTTATTTTAATCCATTTTATAGAAGCTGCTACTCTTCATGTCATTCCTCTAAGATTCTGCTTTCATTTCGTCAATTTCAAATAAACTGACAATGACTCCAGTAATCGGAATTGCAATAAAAATTCCGAGTAATCCTGCTACTCTAGCACCTACTAGTAAGGCGAAAAATACGACAACTGGATTAATATTAAGCGAATTTTGCATAATCCGGGGCGTGATGAAATTGTCTTGTACTTGCTGGATTATGATACAAACAACAACTACTTGAACGGCTAACCAAACACTCTGAGACAATAAAATAAGAAAAACAATACCCACCCCTAAAGTAGCTCCAATCCCAGGGATTAAATCGAATAATCCAGCAATAATTGCCAAAAGTAAGGGAAATGGTACATTTAAAATTAAAAAAACCAAAAAAGTAGTCGTAGTCAGAAATAAACATAAAACCATCTGTCCTCGAAAAAATCCGAGAAACTTGCGTTGAATGACAATGGTAAATCTATTTTGTAAATGTGCGGGAACCAGCTTAAGAATAAGCTTCCAAAGCTTTTCTCCATCTAGCAACATAAAAAAAGAAATAACGGAAATTAATATCAAATTAAGAAAGTTGGCAAAAAATACTTGTATAGTCGTTAAGCTATAACCGATTCCTAACCCCAGCGATGAGACGATTTGATTTTGAAATTGTTCTTGAATTATGCTCAAATTTACTTGAACATTGAATCTTAAAAGAAATTTTTCTATTTGATAAGCCAAAGGAATTAAAGAATTTAAAAAGGTTGTTAAGCTAGAAATTAATTGTTGCCCTTGCGATACAACTGTTAAACCAACTGTGACAGTAAGACTAGCAATCACGATCATGCCTAGAATAAAGACCACGGTAACAGCAACACCGTGAGGCACAAAACGAGTTAGCGATCGCACGGGATAACTCAGTAGAAAAGCGACAATAGCTGCAAATGTAAAAATGACAATAACTGTTTCAAAGTAAGCTAAAATTTTTACAAACGCCCAGCCAGAAGCAACGAAAAGCAAAAATCTAACCAATGCCAAATTGTTCAGACGCTGCAAAAGATACTTGGCAGAAGGTTCGCTCATTTCTTTTTGGGATGGTGATTTAATCCAGAATCCCGGTGATTGACTCATTTCTTTATTGAATGAAGCAATAGCCGGATATCCAGACAGATTTGGAATAACCTAATCCTACTGAAAGCGCAACTGTCAGGACATCATCCCAACGTTTTAATTTCGCCGAAAAAATCTTGTCTTTTGAAATTCTTTAACGGCCTAAATCGTGTAAAGCATGAATCGCTGTGGCGCATTTTTGCGTTACCGCCTGTAACTCATCCCGGTCTGTTGAATTAGGAGGCTCAATTACCTGACCAATCCGCACCGTTACTGGCACCGGACGCGGAACCAGCGAACCTTTCTTAAAAATCGCTTCCGTACCCCACAAACTAACGGGCAGCAACGGCACCTTCGCCTTAGCGGCAATCAGCGCAGCACCTAGCTTTGGGTCTGAAATTCTGGCGTCTGGCGTCCGCGTTCCTTGTAAAAAGACACCGACTGCCCACCCTTCCTCTAGGAGAGACAGCGCCGAACGAATCGCACTCCGGTCTGCGGAACCCCGCTTGACGGGGTAAGCACCATACAACTTAATTGCCTGCTTCAAAACAGGGACTCGAAACAGTTCTTCTTTTGCCATATACGCTACGGGTCGTCGCACGCAGCAGGACAAAATCGGCGGATCAAAATCACTGGCATGATTGCTAACCACTAGAAGTGGTCCAATCGGAGGAACGTGTTCGCATCCATAAATCCGACCTCGCAGGTAGGCATGAAGCACGGGGCTGACCACCGACCACTTAAACAGGTGGTATAGAACTAAACTCGAAACAGGCTCGCGGCTTCTGCCTAGATTAGATAATTCGCTATCCACCGTACTCTCGCTGTAAACCTTTAACCACCTTGTCTGATTTTTCTCGTTCCCTGGCTGATGAGGGAAGGAGGGAATTTTTCCATTCTCTCACTCGCACGCGCTGTTGCGGTCGCCGGACTTTATTCTGCATTCGGCAACTCTGCAACACTACCCACGTTTTCCAAAGTTAAATCGGGGCAAGTACGTTTAATTAAACCCGTAAGGACTTTCCCTGGACCAATTTCCACAACCTGCGAAATTCCTTGTACTGGCAATTGTAGGGAAATTTCTCGCCACCGCACCGAGCCGGTCATCTGACGGATGAGGCGCTCTTTTAAAATATCAGCGTCCACCGATGGGACAGGTTCCACATTTGACAGCACTGGCACTTGAGCAGAATTAAATGGAACTGACTCCAAAACTACCTGGAACTCGGCGGCAGCTTCCGCCATTAAGGGAGAGTGAAAGGCTCCTGAAACATTCAAGCGGACAACACGCTTAACCTTTACTTGACTTAGCACTGCCTCCACCGCTTCTGGCGTTCCAGAGATGACGACTTGGGCGGAACTGTTGTCGTTGGCTAACACAACGTCGGGGGTCTGCTGAATTTGTTGTTCTAGCTGTTCGCGGTCAAAGCCAATCAGCGCTGCCATCATGCCATCGGACGCACTATCCATAAATTCTGCCCGACGTTTCACTAGGCGCAACCCCGCCTCAAAGTCAAAGACACCGGCGACGTAGAGAGCAACGTATTCTCCCAGACTGTGACCGGCAACGAGGTTAGGTTGATGTCTCCCAGCTTGCATTCGATCCGCTAAAATGCTTTCTACCACATACAGGCTGGGCTGGGTATAAAGAGTGCGGGATAATTTATCTTCCTGACTCTGACAGATTTCTGGTACAGACCAGCCTAAAATTTGCTCGGCTTGCTCAAATTTAGCCTTTGCCTCTGGCAAGTCTAATAAATCCACTCCCATTCCGATTGCCTGAGAACCTTGCCCAGGAAACACCCATGCGGTCTTTGTCATTGGTCATTGGTAATTGGTAATTCGTAATTGGCAATTAGCAATAGGTAATTGGAGAAAAGTTTTCAGTTTTAGAGGCGCAATTGATCGCGTCTGAGTTTTGGCTTAAAAAATTTCTTTCTTGCCTTAAAACTCAATCCTTAACACTCCTAACTTTCATTACCCACTACCGATCCACCTATCGAAAATTATTGGAAGCGGAGATCCGACCTCCGCAAAATTAAAAATCTAAAATTGATTTATCTGCCCCATTGGAAAATCGCTGCGCCCCACGTTAGACCCGCGCCAAAGCCGGAAGTAGCAATCATGTCTCCTGGTTTAATTTTGCCTTCTCGCACTGCTTCATCCAGCGCTAAGGGAATGGAAGCAGCAGAAGTATTGCCGTAGTTAGCAAGATTGCTAATGACTTTTTCGGCAGGAATCTTTAAGCGTTGGGCGACGGCATCAAGAATTCGCTGATTGGCTTGATGTAAAAGCAACCAGTCAATTTGTTCAATGCTGATATTTGCGCGAAACATTGCTTTTTCCAGCACTTCCGGCACTTTTTGCACGGCAAAGCGATAAACTTCCTTGCCGTTCATGGTGATGGGGTGGTAAGTGCCAGCTTGGACGTTGATCCCAGGAACCAGTTCTTTAGGCTGTGCCGTGTAGGCTAGGCTGAGGGATTTGTGCTGGGTTCCATCACTGCGGAGTTCAAATCCCAGCAGGCGATCGCGATCGCTCGCCTGCATGACAATGGCACCAGCACCATCCCCAAATAACACGCAGGTTCCCCGATCTGACCAATCTACCCAGCGCGACAGAATATCAGCCCCAATCAGCAAGACATTTTGATAGACGCCGGTGCGGATAAACTGCGATGCCGTAACTAGACCAAAGACAAATCCAGAGCAAGCGGCTGTTAAATCAAAAGCTACCGCCCTAGATGCTCCCAGTTGAAACTGAATTGCTGAGGCACTCCCGAACAAATCATCGGCAGTTGAGGTCGCCAGAATAATTAAATCCAGGTCTTCTGGGGCGATCCCAGCCATTGCGATCGCTCTTTGTGCCGCGAGTGTGGCGATCGAACATAAAGACTCCTCACCCGCCAGCCGTCGCTGACAAATCCCGGTGCGGCTGGCAATCCAATCATCGGAAGTATCTACCAGCTGAGTGAGTCCATGATTATCCAGAGAACCTGAGGGGATCGCAGAGCCGCTTCCGGTAATGGCGACGCCGACGCCTGTTTGTTGCAACATTGCTCTCCATGCTTGCTGGGGTCTTTAGGTATCAGCTATCAGCATTTTAGCTTTTAGCTAAATCGATTAATTCTAAACGATCGACGCTGGAATGTCACATTTTACACTTCATCCTTCATACTTGTTGCTATTCGCCGATTGCCGATTGTTTAGCACTGATATCTTGAGACTGAATCCGCTCCAGTACCTGGTTATCAACAGCTTCTTTCGCTATGCGAATCGCGTTAAAAATTGAGGGAGCCTGGGAGCTACCGTGGCTAATAATACAAATGCCTCCTACCCCCAACAACAAGCAACCGCCATGTTCTGCGTGGTCTACCCGCTGCTTTATTCGCCGCAAGTTTGGTTTCAACAGAGCCGTGCCGACTTGCCCGCGCAGTCCTTGAGGTAACTCTTCCTGGAGGATTTGCAATACTGCCTCGCCAACGGCTTCAGCAAATTTCAACAAAACATTCCCGGCAAAACCATCGCAAACGACCACATCAAAGTTACCCGTCAGGACATCTCGCCCTTCGGCATTGCCAGTAAAGCAAATTTGCGAATTCTCTTGCAGCCTTTGGTAAGTGCGAACCGCTAGATCGTTCCCCTTACATTCTTCTTCACCAATGTTGAGCAAGCCGACTTTAGGAACGTCTACACCCAGCACATACTGGCTGTAAATCGATCCCATCAGTGCGAACTGCTCCAAAAATTTAGGACGACAATCGACATTTGCGCCGACATCGAGAATTAGCACTGATTTACTAGCTACCATCGTTGGCAAAACTGCTCCGATGGCGGGGCGGTCGATCCCCCGAAGGCGTCCCAGTCGCAGCAGAGCAGATGCCATAGCGGCTCCTGAATGACCCGCTGACACTACTGCTTGGGCTTGTTTTTGTTTTACCAAATCCATTGCTACGTTGATCGAAGCCTTGGGCTTGCGTTTTAAACCACTTAGAGGCTCCTCGTGCATTTCAATTGTGCCCTCAGAAGGCACAATTTGAGGAAGATGAGAACTGGTGTGTTGCCCTAGGGAAGCTTCAATCTGATGAGGATCGCCCACCAGCAAAACCTCTACGTCTAATTCTTCCTGTGCCCTAAGCGCTCCAGCAACGATTTCGGCGGGGGCGTGGTCGCCACCCATAGCGTCAATTGCGATCCGTGCGCGAGTCGATCCCATTGATCAAAGTGATATAAACCTTAAAAATTCTACCAGTACCCGATGACTCGTGGAGAAACCGGGGCCAATCCGGGAGGATGAAACAGGACGCAGGAAGGATAAATAAAAGAATGCTGAAAAAAATGGTACTCCTAAATAGGTAAAGATAGAGAACTAGTTGTCCCACGGGAGAGTTTATCCATTTTCGCTTGCTCACCGATTACTCATTCCTTGTCCCTGCTTGTGCTTTACCTATACGCGAACTCCCGAAAAAATATCTTCATTCTGGCGGAAGCAATTTCCGCCTTGGGCTTTTTTTGTAGCTTGCACATCCGGCAGGCTCTTTGTTTAGTGAATAAAGGAAAGTGAGGAATGTTGCAATTATTTGGCTCTGGATTGGTAGCGCTGTGGATGAATATGGCTGGGGTAAAAACAACAGAGATAGATACTACCCAACTGGCTGCGTGGCGGGGAGTTCCTTTGTTTTCCCTCTCGATGGCGACCGATCCGGTAGCTGAAAACACCATGCGGCAATATTTGAAGGGCTGGAGCGCTAAAGGCATGGGGGAGGCGGCCCAAGGGGTGTGGATTCAGTCGGGTTCTATGCCCTTGGCAACTCATCAGGGAAATATTCCCTTACCGGCAGCTTCTTTGACCAAGATTGCGACTTCTGCTGCTGCGTTGGAGACTTGGGGTCCAGGCCATCAGTTTGAAACCTCAATTGGCACAACCGGGCCAGTAAGAAATGGAGTTTTGCAGGGAGATTTGGTGATTAATGGCAGTGGCGATCCCTTTTTTGTGTGGGAAGAAGCGATCGCTCTGGGGAATGCTTTAAATAAACGGGGCATCCGCCGCATCAACGGCAATTTGGTGATTGTGGGCGATTTTTACATGAATTACCAATCTCACCCTTATATGGCGGGTCAGATGCTCAAGCAAGCATTTAATCCCACCTCATGGCCCAGAGATGCCCAATATCTATACAATTTAATGCCCCCAGGAACGCCAAAACCACAAATTGCGATCGCGGGTTCGGTCAAAGTTTCATCAATTGCAATTCCCAAGCAAATTTTGTTGTTGCGTCATCGCTCAATGTCCTTGGCACAAATCCTCAAGGAAATGAACATTTACAGCAACAACGACATGGCAGAGATGCTGGCAAAAGCCCTTGGGGGGGCATCCGCTGTCGCTCAGGTGGGGGCTACGTCTGCCGGTGTCCCCCAACAGGAAGTTCAGCTGGTAAATGGCTCTGGTTTGGGGGTAGAAAATCGCATCTCGCCCCGCGCTGTTTGTGGAATGCTGACGGCGATCGAAAGTTATTTACAACCCCATCAGCTTACGGTAGCCGACCTCTTCCCGATATCGGGACGCGATCGCCGGGGAACGATGGTATCTCGCCACATCCCCACAGGCACGATTATCAAAACTGGCACCCTGCGCGATGTCAGCGCCCTTGCTGGGGTAATGCCGACACGCGATCGCGGTCTGGTTTGCTTTGCGATCATCAACCGGGGTGGTGATGTCGATGGTTTTAGAAAACAACAAGACCAAATACTTCAAAAACTGGTACAACGATGGGGCGTTCCCCCCACTCTACCAGCAGCGATTCTTCCTAGCACTGGGCGAGCTGATATTGCTGGATTTCTCGGTGACGCCAGTCGCAATGAAATTCTCTCAGATTTTCAAGCGCGACGATAATATCGCACAGCACTCATAATGATTCGTGAAGGCAAGATCCCCGACTTTCCAAGAAGTCGGGGATCTCAACCACTGGCATCTCACAACTCAAATAGGATTGCTATACCATTTTGGTTTTTATGACCATCGCTTCCCGATTCAAGGAATAATTTCCGTCACCACTCTGCTACTACCACCGTTAGCACCACCGCCACCCGTGACAACAACCGTTTGACCTTGAAACTTACCGACTGCTCTGGAACCCGTCAGGTGCAGCGGCGGGTCAACTTGTTGATGATAAATTACATTGCCTTGAGCATCGAATTCTTCAGTTGGAATATTCCAAGTCACCTGATTGGCGTAAAGTTGGGATTTATTCCGGCTGCCAACGCCTTGGACGCCACCAACTAGACGAGCCACTTTTCCCTTCAGATCCACCTGACCCCGGTTCCCCGTCAGCGTCACTTGCTGCTGCTGATGCACCACTTTCACAGGTTGGTCTGATGTAACCATTTGTGTGTTTAAGTTCCAGGTAACAGAATTCCCAGCGATTTGCACTGGCGGCTCTAAAGAAGTCATTTGAACATTCTTTGTCAGCGTTGCCATCTTCGTTTTCAGGTTTACCTGACCAGAATCTCCTGCTGCTTGCTCTGTCACGCGATTGCCTGTGTAGCGGTCAATCTGGATGCGGCGATCGCCAACTACCATCTGCTGGGGAATTTGCCACACTAAATGTTCGGTTCTCATTTGTACCGCTGGGTCTTTTGATGTTGCGACAATTTGACCCAATAATTCCATATGCTGCGACCGGCTAAAATATCGTCCTTCCTTCGCTGTTGCCACCATCTTTTGATGGGTGCCGACGAGATTTTGACGCACGATCACAACGTCTTCCTTTGGTCGCCACTCTAATTCATTCCCTTTTAAAACTGCCCCATTCCGAGGGTCTGTGGCAACAATCTGACCCTTCAGAAAGATTTTTTTACCATCCTCTTGAACTTCGCCACTATCTGCGGTGATTTGCATAATCATTTTTCCATCTTGGAACAAATCCCCGCTAGGATTTTGGATGCGAGCAGCTTTCTTATCTTTGGTATAAACTGCCTGCTTTGCCTTCACTTTCCACAAAGGTTGTCCCTTCTCATCTGCCTGATCCAGGGTCACATTTTGGAATACTAAACTCCCCTCAAAATCTGTCACGGAAGCAGTATCTTTCTGCAATTTTTTTTCCGTGCGTTTTTCGGTATTACAAGCACTAACTAAAAAAGTGAATAGCAAAAAGTAAATAGGCAAAAGAAATAATTTTTTGCGAGGAGCTACTTTTTTCATTTCTATTGCCTATTTATGTTTTTATTTCTTAGGTTGCGTTATCTATCTTCTTGGTCATCCATAAAGCCAATGCCCGACAGTGGACGGTAAGTATAATTTTGTCTGGGCGTCTTTTGGATATCTTCTTTGATGCTATCCAGGTCAATGTATCGATCTGATACATTGATTAAACTATCGCTGGTCATGGAGCGCAAACTGACCACTTCCACTCGGACACCCCGATAGCTAACGGCATCGACAGCGTAAGCTAAATCCCCATCCCCGCTGACGAGAACAGCGGTATCGTAAGAACCTACTAAAGCCATCATATCGACGGCAATTTCCACATCCAAGTTGGCTTTTTTCGAGCCATCTGGCAGCTGTACCAAGTCTTTGGCAATGACCCGGTATCCATTACGACGCATCCACAACAGAAAACCCTGTTGTTTTTCATTCGTGCGATCGACGCCGGTGTAAAAGAAAGAGCGCAACAAGCGAGATCCAGCGGTTAAGCGGCACAGCAACTTGGTGTAATCAATTTCTATACCGAGCTGTAGTGCTGCATAAAATAGATTTGATCCATCGATAAAAATGGCTACACGACCGCGATTTTCTAAAACCTGTTCTGGCGTGAATACAGAGTCGTTACTGCTGAAATTATTCAACATGATTGTTATGCCTCGATTTTTTTATGAAAAAAGCAATTAGCGATTTTGATGAACTTTTAGCTTTTGAGAGAGCGGTCTGTACCAGAGTTTTTACTTTTGTATGTATCAGCACCCGATGGTCAATCCGCCAACAGCCAACAGCTATTAGCTACTAAGACGAAACTCTTCAGGGGAGTTCCAGCCTTGGAAAAACAGGTCTGGCTTCACCTAAAGCTTGTCTTGCAGTTAGTGTTCCCCAAGTGGCATGAGCGGAAAACGCAGCCGAAACATCTATTAACGTTTTGTTATTAAAGTCAATTGAAAAACCTAGCTGTTGGTAAATGTCACTACTGATGGTAGGAATAATCGGTGATAGCAGATAAGCTGCTAGTCTAACAGATTCTAGAACCGCATACAGGACTTGTTCGACGGCCTGTTGTTGCCCTTGCTTATATAAAGTCCAAGGAGCTTGATCGTCAATAAATTTGTTGCTGGCTCGAATTAGAGTGAAAATATCTGCGATCGCATCACTAAACGCCAGAGATTCATAAGCTTGAGCAACGCGATCGCCTAAACTAAGGCCAATTGCTTTAATTGTGTTATCTGCGGGGATGTTTTCAGCTAAGCAGTCAGGCACGATGCCATTGCAATATTTCTTTGCCATGTTCATCGTCCGATTGAGTAAATTGCCCAGATCGTTTGCTAAGTCAGCATTGAGGATATTGATAAACCGAGTTTCGTTGAAATCTCCGTCTTGCCCAAATTCAATCTCCTTGAGAAAATAGTAACGAATAGCCTCAGCTCCGTAACGTTCGACTAAAGCGATGGGATCGATCGTATTACCAACCGTTTTACTGATCTTTCGCCCGTCTTTTGTCAGGAAGCCATGTCCAAATATTCGAGCGGGTAGCGGCAGATCCGCTGACATTAACATGGCAGGCCAATAGACCGCGTGAAACCGCAGAATGTCTTTACCAATCAGGTGCATATTAATCGGCCACCACTTGGATAAAGCATTCTCTAGCGTCGGTTCGCTATCTGGTTCGAGCAACGCCGTGACATAGCCCAGCAAGGCATCAAACCAGACATAGATGGTGTGGCTGGGATCGACGGGTATAGGGAAGCCCCAGTCTAAATTCACTCGCGAAATGGAGAAATCTTGAAGCCCCTGACTGACAAAGCTCAAAACTTCATTGCGGCGAATTTCTGGCTGGATAAAATCTGGTTGCTGGCGATATAAGTCTTCCAGCTGGCTTTGGTACTTAGAGAGGCGAAAAAAGTAGTTTTGTTCATCCCGCCACTCGACTTCTTTGTTGGGGTGGAGGGGGCAGTGGTGTCCTTCTAGAAGGTCGCGTTCCTCTTTGAATTCCTCGCAGGAGACGCAATACCAGCCCTTTTGTTGCCCCAAATAAATGTCGTTTTTTTCCCAGACGCGCAGGAAAAACTCTTTAACAATAGCTTGATGGCGAGAGTTCGTCGTGCGGATAAACCGATCGTACTGGATATTGAGTTTTTGCCAAAGGACATCGAATCCAGCCGCAATTTCATCCGAGTGAGCTTGCGGTGAAAGCCCTTTGGTTTCTGCTGTGCGCTGAATTTTCTGCCCATGCTCATCCGTGCCGGTAATCAACAGCACAGACTTTCCCCGGAGCCGTTCAAACCGAGCCACCACATCCGCCGCCATTGTTGTATAAGCGCTGCCAATGTGGGGTACGTCGTTCACATAATACAGTGGTGTAGTAATTGCAAATGAATTTTTACTTGTATGATTAGCACTCATAAATATAAAAAACAACCCCTTTCTTGCTTTTGATCATATACTTCGGGCTGCAATTTTGTATCTTTTCGTTATCTTGTCTTGAGAGTTCCACTTAGCTCCGGGAAATATAAGTATAAAATGTTACTTTTCCTTGACAAAATTAAAATCGTAAAAAATCTTTACCAGCGATTTCTACCCTGAGAGATTCGTATAGGTGAGGAAGTTACGTTAATAATTGTATTAAGAAAAGTTAAGTTATGGGGCGATCGATCGCATCTGCTCAACGAATAAAGTCCAGGCTTGGTAAAAAGTGGAGAATGAACTCAAGAGTCAAGATTCAGTCTACCTCTAGACTCTAGCCATTTATAATCAAGGCGATTGCCTGTTGACTGTAGCGATCGCGCTTCCTGCAAGAAAGCCTATAGAAAGCATGTCTTCAGATAACCCATTACAGATTTCTCGCTTGCTGATGAAGGCAATGGGAACGCAGATGTATATATACCATCAGGATCGCGTTCCTCAAGAAGGTGGCGTTTTAGTGGTGAGCAATCATCGCAGCGTCATGGATGCGCCAATCCTGATGGCAGCTTTAAATCGTCCGATTCGCTTTGCCTGTCATCACTACATGGGACAAGTGCCCGTGATGCGGGAGATTGTCAATCAACTGGGTTGTTTCCCTTTGGAGACGCCAGAACACCGCCAGCAAGATTTCTTTAACAAGGCAATCAGCCTGTTGCAGTCCCAGCAGGTGGTTGGGATATTTCCAGAAGGTGCCCAACCAATGGTAAGCCTAACCCAGCCGAATGAAATGAAAACCTTTCATCGGGGATTTGCTCATTTAGCTTTGCGAGCGCCGGTGCAAAATTTGGCAATTTTACCCGTGGCGATCGCATCCCAGGAAGAAACCAATAACTCGGCAATCCCTCTGCGATTATTAAGTTTATTTGACCCTTCCGAACCCCTATTTAAACAGGCAGGCTGGCATCCGATGGTCGTTTACCGTCGATCTAGCATCCTAATTGGGCGTCCCTGTTGGATTACGTCTCAAGTGCGGGAACAATATCAAGGAAAACAAGCCAAAACTGCTGTTGCCAGTCTTATCAATTACTGTCAGGAAGAAATTGCTGGTTTACTTCGTCAAGTTTGGTATTAGTTCGCAAGGATGGGAGTCTGCCATAGAATAAGAATTAATACCTACGTCTACAGGTAGATGGCTTAAGGGTAGGCAAATGGGCAAAGTCCGCTCTCAGTATCCGTCGCCTTCAAGAATTTAGACTTGCCTAGTTTTTCACCGAAGTGTCTTGAGTCCTCGAATCGTTCGCATCCGCCCCAAAGAAAGCAATAAATTTTTGACCTGTTGTTTTTAAATGGACATTACGAAATGCCAGACGTAAAAAGCCATCCTTGTTTTCTCACCCCCAGGCTGTTTAATCCAGACTGCCCGCTGTTCGTGTTCCTCCCAGGCATGGATGGCACGGGTCAATTGTTGCGAGCGCAGACCGAGGGGTTAGAAGCAGCCTTTGATATCCGTTGTTTGGTCATCCCAGCCGATGACTTGACCAGCTGGGACGATCTAACCGATCAAGTGGTAGCGCTGATTGAAGCAGAAGTAGAAAAACAACCTAATCGGTCAGTTTATCTGTGCGGCGAGTCATTTGGGGGCTGTTTGGCGATGAAAGTAGCGTTGCGATCGCCCGAACTATTTGACCGAATTATTTTGATCAACCCCGCTTCTTCCTTTAATCAGCGACCTCTGCTAGCTTGGGGATCGCTGGTGAGCGGCTGGATACCGGAAGTCCTCTACCGAGTGGGATCGGTGTGGTTATTGCCGTTTTTAGCTCATTTAGAACGGGTTGCACCGCGCGATCGCCGCGCCCTTCTAGACGCTATCCACTCCGTACCCCCAAAAACTGTCCTTTGGCGACTGTCCCTCATCAGAGATTTTGATGTTGATGCTTCTCAATTACGTCGCATCACCCAACCTACCCTGGTGATTGCTGGAGGTACAGACCGACTACTGCCCTCTGTAAGTGAAGCTCAGCGCTTAGCTTCTTGCCTACCCGACGCGGAAATGGTCATACTGCCGAAGAGCGGTCATGCTTGTCTTTTAGAAGCTGATGTCAACCTCTACGCAATTATGAAAGCTGAAAATTTTTTAGAAAGTCGGGATAAAGTTTCCCTATTGGCGGTTTCTTAGCGAGCCGTCATTCAGCAGGAGATATGAATTGAATAAAAGCTTGTCATTTTGTACGCTGGGAACCGACCTCGTGTCTATTTGTTCTGCACATTAAGAGCCTGCTGTTTGAAGTCCAAAACTGAATACTCAAACGGGTGTGATGGGTAGAGCGGCAGGAAAACTTATCCTAAAAACAATTCAGTTCGTCTACGTTGTGATGAGTCATTTGCTTTTACCAAGGATTGCCAATCATTGTAAAAGCAGACCAGTAATAAGGATGGGAGAGGACTTGATTTCCGATTCCTAGCAATTGGGGTGGCAAAGAGATATCCCCATTGCGAGTCCGTAACTTTCCTCCTTCCAGTCGCACTTGCCCCCTGAGCATCGCTAACTGAGATTGACGTAGCGCCTCTGCCTTAATCGGAGCTGTTTTTAGTTCCTCGTAGAATTCTGCCATTAGTCCTAGAGTTCCCTCATCGCTGACGTACCACAAACTTGCCAACGCCGATTTCACCCCTGCTTGCACCGCTAATCCCGCAAACCCCAACTCTGCCTGCTCGTTCCCCACTGCTGTGCGACAGGCACTCAGCACTAATAGCTCTACTGGTGGGTTGTCCCAACCCAGTTCCCGCCACTGATCGAGTCGCAACTTGGTGTCCCATAACTGAATATAGGAGTTGCTGGGAGAACCTGAATTAAACTCTCCGTGAGTTGCCAGGTGTACAATCTCAAACGGCTGTTGTTGACGCTGCGCCTTCAGATTCTTTAGCGTAAAATCTTCATTGAGAAAGGACTTGCCTTTCCACAGATAGGGCACGATTGCTGATAATTCCCTCGGTACTGCTGGTAAAGGATTTTTATCCGTAAATTTTGAGATGCCCATTGCCAAAACTTGAGCATTTTTCAAACTCTGATAGTGAGTATCGGTGAGGCTAAGGCTGGGCATCAAACCAACGCTGTAGCGCTCAAGGATAAACCCTTTACCATCGTGGAGGGCAGCGATGGGGATCGTGCGTAGACCCTCGTCCATGAGGAAGACAAGATTCTGAATATCGAGTCTTTGCAGATCTTTCTCTAGCGGTGCTAGCAGCCATTGATACATCTGCTGAGAGGATACTAGGTAGCCACGAGCGCTTTTAACGTTGGTCACTTGCGTCTGGAATTGGTTAGCAAGTTTGAGAACTTTTTGGCGGGTTGCGCCTGTGAGTCGTTTCCGAATCGGTTGTCTATCTGCCGTCACTAGTACGAGTTCCAGCTGATCTTGATAATTTTCCGTTTTTTGCGGTTCTAGGCTGTCAGGATTAATGGAATGATCAATTGAGGAAGATGGGCTTTTTGCCTCATTTGCTACCGCAGTTGTGGGAGTAAAAACGGCGTAAATGAGTGCCGCTTTGATACCGCTAGATGCTTCAATGCTTTGCAGGGTACTACGGGCATCGGAAAGGCTCCTTGTGGGGGTATCGCTTACGCCTAGATATTGTTCATATTCCTGGGTGAAGGGTTCGTCAATTTGAGCCAACGCAGAATCAACTTCAACCAAGGACTGACTGGTATTGGCCGGAGGGGAAAGCGAAGTAGTCTCCTGCGGTTGTGATGCTTCTTGCTGTGGGATTTCGACGGGCAGTGAGGGGGTTTGAGCAGGGATAAAATCGGGAGTAGGGCTGAAGGTGATGATTTTAATGTTGCCCTGGATGTAAGTGTCCGGCGGTACGGGTACTGAAAAGATTGTGGCAATCGTATTAGTTGCCCCACTGGTTATCGATCCAGCTGTCCCGTTGATGGTGGCATTCCCAACGACGAAGGGAGTGGTCGTGCTGCCACTGTGACGGATGGTGATGTCACCGCCGTTGGTTCCACCAGCGGTCGAAATACTGGAATTTAGACTATTGCGGTCTGTAAACGTGCCTGTAGCCCGAAAGAATTTACCAGCAGTAACATTAACAGTTCCGCCAGTGCCACTTCCCAGACTTTGGGCATTGATGGTACGGGTAGTAATGTTGCCGTTGTTAGCAGTTAAGCCGATCGCTCCCCCATTCCCACTCTGCGAGTAAGAAGACAACTTTTCAGTATCGATCGATCCCGTAGTGCTGTTGAGCGCGATCGCTCCCCCATTCCCACTCTGCGAGTAAGATTCTAGATTGCCGGTGGTGATGTCCCCGGTGGCAGAAAAGGTTATGGCACCCCCCGTAAAGGTTGTCGAGGCGTTAATGACCGATCCAGTGCTGATGCCTCCCGTTCCTGATATCAGCGTGATGTCGCCGCCTTTGCCAAAACCACTATAAGATATTGCATTCAAATTGCTGGTGGTAATGTCGCCCTTGGCAGAAAAGTTGAGCGCCCCTGCATCGCCATACTGAGAGTCAGAATACACCTCTAAAAGTGAAATTTTTCCAGTATTGCTCGTGAGAGTGATGCCACCCCCCGTGCCGAAACCATAAGTACCAGAATCTAGAGTGCCAGTTGTGATGTCACTGTTGGTAGAAACAGCGATCGCTCCTCCATCGTTATCAACTGACCAAGATTCCACGTTACCTGTCGTAATATTGCCATTGGCTTCTAGGGTGACAAATCCCCCGTAGCCTTCAGAGGAGGTTGTATCTAACAACCCAATATTAATGGCTCCTTGGTTACTGTAGATAGAGATATCACCGCCATCACCCTTCACTGACCAAGATTCCACTTTACTGGTGGTAATGTTGCCATTGGCTTCAAGGCTGATCGCGCCCCCAAAACCTTCCAAGGAAGTTGCATCTAGCGCCCCAGTTTGGATAGTTCCCTGGTTACTGTAGATAGAGATATCACCGCCATCACCCTTCACTGACCAAGATTCCACCTTACTGGTGGTAATGTTGCCTTTTGCATCAAACGCGATCGCGCCCCCAAAACCTTCCAAGGAAGTTGCATCTAATGCCCCAGTTTGGATAGTTCCCTGGTCACTGTAAAGATAAATATCACCAGCATCCCCACTGTTTGAGAAAGCGTTCAAGTCAGCGGTAGTAATGTTGCCTTTTGCATCAAATGCGATCGCGCCCCCATCACCACCCTTTGAATTTGATCGTACTTGTTGGGTGTCGATCGTTCCTGTATAGCTTGTCAGAGAAATTTTTCCCCCATTGCCATACCCATTTGAAAAAGCATGAATGTAGCTGGTGTTAATGTTGCTACCAGCGGTAAGGGTGATGTTTCCCGTAATGCCTGCACTCAGACCATAAGATCCTGTGTTGAGGATACCAGTGGTAATGTTGCCCTGAGGGGCAAATAAGTTAATCGAACCCGCATCATTAGTCTGGGAGTAGGAGAATAAGTCTCCACTTGTGATGCTTCCCCCACTGCTAATAACGGTGATGTCACCCCCAATCCCAGAATCATAGGAGCGAGAATCTAGACTGCCCGTGGTAATGTTTCCATTGGCAAACAGGGCAATCTCTCCAGAAAAACCATAATCTGACCAAGATTGCAAGGTTTTTGTTGTAATTTCTCCAAAAGCCATCAGCGCGATCGCACCGCCATTCCCGTCAAAAGTGGTCGCGTCTAAGATGCCAGTGTTAATGCTTCCTGCTTTGCTGGAGAGGGAGATATCCCCGCCATTGCCTTCAACCGACCAAGAGTTCAAGTCACCAGTAGTAATATTGCCGAAAGCATTCAAGGCGATCGCACCGCCGTTATCGCTATAAGCGCTAGTATCAAGCTTGCCTGCACTGGTATTGATATTGCCGAGGAAGCTGGTTAGCGTAATCTGACGACCGGAATTGATAATATTGCCAGTTGCGATATTTTGGTTGGCTAACAGGGTAAGCGTCGCGTTATCATCTCCGGCGAGAGTATAACCTGTCGTGGTTATAGAACCAGAACCTACGGGCGATCGCACGGTGACTGGATCGAAGAAGGTGGTGTTGCCAGCCAAAGTGATTGCACCGCTGCTATCTGCCCGTCCGATGATGATTTGAGAAAACCCATTTTCTAAAAAATTGAGTTCGCTGGTATTTAGATTTAAGCGGTTGTCGTTGACTGTCCCGCCAATGGTAATACCCAAACTGGAAGTCAGAGGCTGCAATTGAAGCGTACCGCTGCCCTTAATTTGCGGGGTGCCAGGATTCGTGGAGTCAATAAAATTAATTTCATTAGCGGTAAGAGTGATATTACCGCTACCCCCAATTCCAGTCGGATTAATGCTGCTGTCTTGTAAGAGAATGCCTGCTGCATCAATCGCACCAGTGCCATTGAGGGTAATCGCCCCTGTCCCAACAGATTCCACGACGCTTTCAGAGACAATAATAATCTCGTAGCTGTCGCTGCCCGTTCCCTTGACAGTGCCAGACAGATTAATATTTCCAGCTTGCGATCGCACTCTGCCGCTTCCATAAACAGCCGTTCCATCCTGACTTCCCGCCCCAGTGCCGCTGGTGCCTGTCAGGGTAAGATTCCCACTGTTGGATTGCACGATGCTGCCAATCGTGCCAATCGAAATGCCGTCATTGTTGAAACCCGTTCCGTTACTGGTACCGATTAGGGTAACGTTCCCCGTCCCAGTGGATGCTACATTGCTACCTGTAGATACCTGAATTCCATGATTGGCAAGTCCCGTTCCGTTGCCAGTACCCTGAATATTAATATTTCCGTCCACCGAACTCACTTTAGAGTTTTGGATGATTTCTACGCCGTCATTTGCATTTGTTCCACTTCCCGCCGAACCCGTTAGGGTAATCGTTCCGGTTCCGGTTGATTGCACCACACTGTTGTTTTGAATCGAAATCCCGTTGCTGGTAGTACCAGTACCGCTGGAAAATCCTGTGCCCGTCAGGTTAATATTGCCGCCTTGGACATTAATAATGCTGTTGTTGAGGAGAATGCGATTGGTGTAGGTGGCATTTCCTGAACCAACTCCTGTAAGATTGCCGCCGTTTGTAGTAATCGTGGCATTGGTAAAGGCGATCGCGCCGCTATCATTCTTGTCATTATCAGCAAAAAGATTGACATTCAACTTGCCGCTACTGGAAGCGATCGCTCCATTTAGAATAATGTCGTTGTTAGCTTGTAAAGTAAGCGCGGCATCTCCCCCAGATGTCTTGTTTATAAAAGCATTGCTATTTTGAGTAATATTTCCGGCCCCTGGAGAACCAGAAGCAGTTGCCGTGTCGAGGATAACGCTAGTGCCAGTATTCAGGGCAGCATTAATATTGGCAACATCCACCGTATTAGTGCCAATCGCACCGCCGCCACTATTCACAATCGTGATATCGGTCGGGTCAATCAGCCAAGTACCACCAATTCCCTGAGAGGCACTTGCATCCGGCGTACTGGTAAGGTTGAGAAACTGTTTGCTAGAAGTTTCAATCAACCCACCATTTCCAGAATAAATGCCTCCTCGCGCCGTCAGTATCCCGTAAATGCTAGCTGTATCATCTGCAAAGACAATGACTTTTCCACCATTCCCGTTGTGCAGTGCGTCGGCAGAAATCACCGAGTCGCTGCTAACCAATGTTTGTAAGGCATTTGGGACTTTGCCTTGACCCTGATAATCACCGCCAATCAGTACCGCACCGCCGCCATTAGTGCCCGAAGCGTTGATATTGCCACTGATGACACTCGCTTGGTTGCCCAAGACATAGACAGCGCCGCCGATTGGACCCGATACATTCAGGCTGCCAGAAGCAATGGCAGTACCCGGTTGTGTGCCAATCTCAGCACCAGAAGCAGTCAACCGTACCGTGCCATCGCTATTGACGGTTAATCCCGTGGCATTCGCGAGATTTCCGCCCGTTAGCAGCGAAGGGAGGGATAAAGGAGTAAAGGGTAGCGTGGCTGTATTTGAGGTAGGTAGCGGTTGAACTTCTAAACTTAGAGGGCTGCCGGGTAGACTCAGCCGCACTAATTTCTCACCCGGTACACCGACTACAGCAATTTGCCCCCCAGTCGCCCTCATCTGCCCCGTAGTAACTGCCGTGCCACCTAACAGGGTTAAATTCCCCGATACTGCCAAATTCCCCGCATTGATGATGCTTCCTGGTTGAAGAGTGTTAAAAATAAACTGGCTGGGCGTTCCGACCAATGTAGCGTAGTCATTCGCACCAATTGCATTAAACCAATTACTGCCAAAACCGATACCTGTGGCAGTGGTGGCGGTAAATGAAGCCGGTACATTCAGGCTGGCATGAGAACCGAAGATAATTCCCGCTGGATTCATCAAGAACAGATTGGAGTTTCCTCCCGTGACTTGGATTAATCCATCGATATAAGAAGCATTCCCACCTGTAACACGCCCTAAGATATTTTGAATATTAGGGTTAGAAAGAAAGTTCGCAATTTCCCCAGAATTTAATCCTAGCTGCTCAAAGCTATGAAAAAGATTTGCTTGATCTTTTGAAAGCGTGCCGCCGCTAATGTTAAGACGATTCCCATCTGGAGTAACAATTGTGCCAGTGCCGTCAGCCGCTGGGGTAATCGGCTGTGCTTGTACTGGTTGAAGCGAGTTAGCGATCGCTGTTAGTGAAAACACTACCAGTAACAGCCTTATATTTATAACGGCTGACATAGTTATGCACTTACCCTATTGTCAATATCCCTAAAGTAACATTGACAGATTCAACGTGTTAGGAATGCTTTTATTTGTTTTAGCTCCTAAGAGCGATCGCCATCTGTAAATAAATAAAATTGTCTGGCTTCCAGACGGCTCAATATTGGGAAGCCAAACAATTTTGTATCTTCTCTATTCTATTGATTGTGCTGATTATGCGATCGCGGGTTTGAGTCTCTTGTCACCCATCAACAACTTTTAACGGAAGTTACCAGGATTTAGTCGAGGATTGGCTCGATTCGAGCGCATCGGCACTCCGCCTTTCAACTGGGTGCCGGTGCCACCATCCGCTCGATCTAAGAAAGGTCGCAAGTTAACGCTTTGTGACCTACGGCTGGAGCGATTGGTGGTTCCGCCGAGGGAAGATAAGCCCAAGTTTAAGAGATCGTTGAGCATCTGAGCATCCCGACCCCCAACAAAGGTATTGACGCCCTCTGTCACCTGTCCGCTGTCAGCAATGCTGATATTTTGGAAAACGCGATCGCGGATTAACTGCGGATTTTCACCGGGAGGTACAGTCAGGACAATCCGACAGTCTGGATTTTTCTGAGTCGTGATGCAAACAACGTTGTAGTTATTTTCCACCGATGCCCGCATTTCCTGAAGACCATCGGGTCGATAAGATTCTAATCTGCGACTAATTTCGTTACAGCGTCTCTCCGCAGTCCAACCACCGCCTAAAGGACTGGGAGTTGCCCAAGCATAAGCTTGCTCGGGTTGGCTTTTCGGGTGATACATCACCATATACTGACTGTTCGTTAGCTGGCAGGTAAACCGTGGCTTGTTAGCTGTTGTACTATTCTCTGATTCCGTTCCTGGACTAGTGGTGCTATCTGGACTCCCATCGGTGTCTACCACAACATCCCCATCCGAGGTCTGAGTATTCTCATCTTCTACACCCGGCAGTTGCGCTTGCTGAACAGAACCTGCAAAGGCGATACCGCTATTCAGTAGCATTGCTACACCAGCAGATAAAGCCACACTTTTGACAACTAAGGACTTTGTCTCAGACGCGAACCTAGACAGATATGGTGACATATCAACAATCCTCCTGTATATTTTTTGGCTATCGTTAGCATCATTTGAATTAAATGAGCTAATTTCATAAATCTTTATAAATTGGTCTCCGTAGCGTATACTACGAAAGCACGACTAGAATCCCCCGCTTCCCTAGTAGGAATAAGGGTAAGAAGTCAGGAAAATAGCTCGTATTTTTTGAAAATTGTCAATCAGTGGGTACAGTTTCTCGTGTATCCAATGTTGCACAACATATCCCCCTAGATGCCATAGTGACGGGAAAACCGAAGCAAAGTTCCCGCAGAACCCTTAAATCATTCAAAAGGAGAAAACAATGTTGTTGGAGGCACAAAAGCCGCTGACAGTTCCCAGACATTTCCTGGAACCGCCTGCGTCCCTAAGCCCAACGCTACTCATGTTTCTAGCCGCCGTAGCGATGGTTGTGCTATCAAACTTTGGTTATTGGCTCTGGGAGTGGCCTCACTGGTGTTGCTTTGTCACAAACACGATCGCCTTGCACATTTGTGGAACGGTGATTCATGATGCTTGTCATAATTCTGCCCATCGTAACCGAGTCATCAATGCCATCCTGGGACATGGCAGTGCGCTGATGTTAGTCTTTGCCTTCCCAGTATTTACTAGGGTTCATTTGCAGCATCATGCCCATGTAAATGACCCGGAAAACGATCCAGATCATTACGTTTCTACTGGCGGACCCCTGTGGTTAATTCCGGTGCGGTTTTTATACCACGAAGTATTTTTCTTTAAACGGCAGCTGTGGCGAAAATATGAACTTTTGGAATGGTTCTTGAGCCGCTTATTTGTCGGGACGATTTTCTATATTTCAATTCAGTACCACTTCTTAGGCTACATTCTCAATTTTTGGTTTATCCCGTCTGCCCTGGTAGGATTGGCGCTGGGATTGTTTTTTGATTATTTGCCGCATCGCCCTCATCAAGAACGCGATCGCTGGAAAAATGCCAGAGTCTACCCCAACCCCATCCTCAATTTGCTGATCATGGGGCAAAATTACCACCTCATTCATCATTTGTGGCCTTCCATCCCCTGGTATCACTACCAGAATGCTTATTACGCCACCAAGCCCCTCTTAGATGAAAAAGGCTGTTATCAAACTCTGGGAATCTGGCAAGGAAAAAATTTCTGGAGCTTTTTATATGACGTTTTTTTAGGCATCCATTTTCACAACAAATCACCTAAAAACCTAGAAAATAGCTAATAAATGTCATTAGTGATTCGTCAATGACTGGGGACGAATCACTAATGACAAAAACCTCAGCGATGAAACGACTGAATCGTTGACTGCGAGGATAAGCTAACCTGAGACAAACTCCAATCCGGTCTTAGGCTTTTAGCTCCCCGCAGATAAGGATGGTAAATCGGTGGGTGGGAAGCTGGCAAATTGACGTGAATTAAGAAGCGGATGCAACGCTCCAGCCCTCCCTCCACGTGCATTTGCTGGACATCGAGCAGAGGAACATTGTCCCAGTGGGGACGAGAGCGAGCGATCGCAGCGGGAAAGATCGCATCCAGATCCCGCGTTACCGAGAACGTGGCACTAATAATTAGATCGGGATGTAGTTGATTGTGTACTTCTAATTCATCGAGTAGTTCCGCTACCACTTCTCGAATTGCCTCAGCCGTGTTTTGTGAGGCAGTTGTTGCCCCGCGAATCGCTCGAACTCGCCACTCCACGCAAGCATCCTCCATTTTATAATTGGGATTTTGAATTTTAGATTTTGGATTTCAGAATCATCTAAATCATCTATAATCTAAAATCTAAACTTCATACTAGGGTCGGTAAAGCCACAACGGCTGACCACTGGTAGAAAGTTCAAATTCTAACCAGTCTATCCCAGCTGATAGACTAGATGCCCCTTGAACTCTGCTTGATACCACACGATTCCAGAAAGGTTTGCGTTCTTCCAGGGTGTAACACTTCGTTTTTTCGGGATCGAGACCGACCAGTTCCGCAGCCCAACGGCGGGCATCTTCCTCAGTGCCGAGCCGGTCAACAACCCCCAGTTCTAACGCTTGTTGACCTGTGAAAATGCGACCATCGGCAAAACTTTTAACCGTTTCGGTTGTCAGCTTCCGAGCCTCAGCAACCGTTTGCACAAATTGCTGATAACTGATGTCAATCAGGTCTTGGAGAATATTCTTTTCCGGCTCGGTGAGTTCCCGGTCAAAAGCCAGAATATCTTTATAAGGACCGGATTTGATCACCTTGAAAGAAACGCCAATCTTTTCTAGCAAGCGCTCCAGGTTGTTTCCCCGGAGAATTACACCGATACTGCCGGTAATTGTGCCTGGGTTGGAAACAATGTGTTCGGCTCCCATCCCGATATAGACTCCTCCAGATGCAGAGATATTGCCAAAGCTGGCAACAATTTTCACCTTTTTTTGCAGGCGAGTCAGGGCTTCATAGATTTCTTGCGAATCCCCGACCGTACCACCAGGACTATCAATGCGTAGCAGTAATGCTGGAAACTTTCGTTCTTCAACCGTTTTCAGGCTTTCTAGAACTTGTTTTCGGGTAGTACTGCCAATCGCACCAGTCACTTCAATCCGAGCAATTTGTTTACGAAACTTAGGCTGAAAAGGCCAGATCATGAGCAGGCAAGCGATGAATCGTGAATGAATGAGCGAATTAGAGAAGGAAGCAAATCCTGCAAAACAGTAAATGTTTCCCTAGTAATGCTGGCTCTTTCTCTAGTTTGCACGATCTGCATCGGTTTCGTTGGGTTGCGGGTGAAGCCTGAAAGCTTATCAGAAAGAAGGTTTTCCCTAGCTCCCCGAATTTAACAGGTACTTACAAGTAAAAACTTACCCTTTTGTCGGCATCCCAACAATTTGCCAAAGCGCCTTAACAGAACTACATATTAAGTACAATTAAGTAAATAAACGCGCAACCAGCCAGCAAAAGAGCAAGAAACTGGAAAAATTTTTGATAAATCCGGTTGCGACTTCTGGAAGGGCAGCTCGTGATGACCTGCTTCAAGAGTGCTGATTTGGCTCTGTTATGTACGCCCACAAAGAACTTTTATGCAGCTAAAACTCACAGAATCCAAAATTCCGTTGGCACCCGTGCTGCTGATTGCCCCCTTTTTCTTGTGGGGAACGGCGATGGTGGCAATGAAGGGTGTTATCCCAAACACGACGCCCCTGTTTATGGCTGGTGTCCGGTTGGTGCCTGCCGGGGTATTGGTATTAGTTGCTGCCTTTTTGATGGGGAAACCTCAACCGAAAGGCGTTCGGGCGTGGCTGTGGATTAGTTTGTTTGCTTTGGTTGATGGCGCTTTGTTTCAAGGCTTTTTAGCCTTTGGATTAGTGCGAACGGGTGCCGGGTTAGGTTCGGTGATGATTGACTCTCAACCCCTGGCAGTGGCTTTGCTGTCCTGTTGGTTGTTTGGAGAAACCATCGGGCTGTGGGGCTTGCTGGGGTTGGCATCGGGAGTGCTGGGGATTAGTTTGATTGGCTTGCCGGATGATTGGATTATCAATCTTTTCCACGGCAACGCGATCGCTGGCTCGTTTAGCTTCACGCACTTGTTTGAGAGCGGGGAATGGCTGATGCTGCTGGCGGCGCTGTCGATGGCTGTCGGAACAGTGCTGATTCGCTTCGTTTGCCAGTATGCCGATCCGGTGGTGGCGACTGGCTGGCACATGATTTTGGGCGGATTGCCTTTGTTTGCACTCTCCCAATTGTGGGAATCCGACCAGTGGGTGCATCTAAATACGTCTGGCTGGATAGCATTGAGCTACGCAGCCGTATTTGGCAGCGCGATCGCCTATGGTTTATTCTTCTACTTTGCCTCTAGCGGCAATCTTACCAGTCTTAGTTCCCTCACCTTTTTGACACCCGTGTTTGCTCTCGTGTTTGGCAATCTGCTTTTAGCTGAAGTTCTCAGCCCGCTTCAATGGCTGGGAGTGAGTCTAACCCTTGTCAGTATCTATCTAATTAATCAGCGCGAGAAGATAGCCGAACAGGTACGATTGCAAAGCCTTCGCTTCGGGCAACCCTCTACATCAGTTGAAACCAGGGTGACACAAGAAGAAAGCAAAACCGAGCAAATTTCTCTCTTAGAGCCATCCGAGCCATTACCCTATCAATCACTGCCAATACAAGCGAAAGAATCCGAAACCGAGATTTGGCAAAATCGGTAGAAATGAATAGGATGACAGACAAGTTAGCCGCTAAGATTTGAGAGCGAGTTGAAACTTTCTGTTATGATCAGCCCAATATTCACACTTGCTCCCAGAGCCGCTCGCCCAAAACATAGGGATGAATTGCTCGCTAACTATTTAGAACGAATAACTTCATGCTGGTACTAGAAGCTAAGCAGAAAATTATCAGCAAAGGATCTTGTCTGGTTGTATTCACTTAGACAGGTTTCCCAAAACTATGTTCTACCGCTCCACATGGCTTCTAGTTACCTGGATTATCTGTCTGGGCTTTATCCCCAGTTCGGGTGAGAATTCCACAGGATTGCCGTCAGCGATCGCCACTTCCCCCCCCAGTTTACCCGTCTCCCTAGAACTGGCTCAGGCGAGTTCCCCAAACCCTAAAAACGATTTGCCTATCCTTCAAGTAGGCTCTCAAGGCTTTGAAGTCGCAGAACTGCAAAAGTCACTAAAGCGTTTGGGACACTACAACGGGCCAGTAGATGGCGTTTATGGGCGAACGACAGCAGTTGCTATTTCTAAATTTCAAACATCTGTCGGGTTAACGCCTGACGGAGTTGCTGGTTCCACGACTCAAGAGCGCCTTCAGGCAGCCGAAACCGCAAAATCTTCACCGGCTCCCACCCCAAAACCCAAGGCGGCTAAACCGAGTTCTGAAGGGAATCGCCTCTGGTGGTTATTAGGTTTAGCAGCAGCATCAGCTGGGGTCGGATTAGGAGTTTACTTCTTGCTGAAATGGTTAGGCAACCTCAACACAGAGGAAGAGCCGGAGTCTGGAGCTGAGGAATCGGATGAAAGCCGCTACGAAGACCCTAAAGATGCCAATCATCCCGCAGATATCCATTCTCACCCGATAGAAAATGACAATGGCAATAACGGCTATCATGCCTCTGCTTTGACCTTTTCAGAAAAAAGCAATTTAGAAAAAAGCAATTTAGACGGGAGAACAACCGCACAAAAGCCAACAGAAGCGGTTAGCGAAGCGAAGCCGTTAGCACGGCTGCGAAGCAACGAGGCAAAAGCGATAGGAGAAACCACTCGCCTCCCCAAAATTGATATTGTTAATGAATTAATTAAAGATTTACAGGGAGCCGATCCGACAAAACGACGCAAGGCGATCTGGGAACTGGCACAATGCGGCGACTCCAGAGCAATTCAGCCCTTGGTGGATTTGATGATCGACTCGGATTCTCAACAGCGCGGCTTAATCTTAGAGGCGCTGTCGCAAATTGGCACCCGCACCCTCAAACCGATGAACCGGGCACTCGCGATCTCGTTGCAAGATGAAAACCCTGATGTTCGCAAAAATGCAATTCGGGATTTGACAAGAATTTATGACACGATCGGTCAAGTCAGCAATTTATTGCGTCACGCTGCTGAAGATCGGGATTCCGAGGTTCAGGAAACAGCGCGGTGGGCGATAGGGCAGTTAAATCGGCTTCGCTTGAATCCTGGCACGGATAATAATTTGCCCGCTTTGCCAAATTCCCAAAATTCCTCTAATCATCCGCCAGAGGAGTCAGAAAACCGCTAAATCAGCGTCTTGACAAGAGTTTAAATTTATTGTTTATCGTTTAGAGTCTAAAAGTTGTCCATCTTGCATCGTCCATTGAAACTGTTGTTGCTCTCAACCTCGGTGGGCGCTCTCGGCACGGGGTTGGGGGGCGGCGTAGAACTAACCCTGCTCAACGTTGCCCAAGAGCTGCTCCGGCGGGGACATACCCTCAAAATTGTGGCTCCCCAAGGTTCTGTGCTGGGAGATATTCCAATTATCGAAATTGCTGGAGAACTCCAGACAACGGCTCAGACTCAAGGACGGAGTGCCCCGATTGTGATGCCGGAGAATTCTGTGCTGGGCAATATGTGGGATTATGCGCGGCAAGTCCAAGGTGACTACGATCTGATTTTCAACATTGCCTATGATTGGCTACCGTTCTATCTAACGCCATTTTTTAATCGAGCGATCGCCCATTTCGTGAGTATGGGTTCTCTCTCGACCGCGATGGATCGCATCGTGGAACAGATCTCCGTCCAGTTTCCTGGTACGGTTGGCGTCTACACATTGACACAGGCAGAAACGTTTCCTAGTCCGTCGCACTATCGGATTCTCGGAAGTGGTCTAGATTTATCGCTTTATCAATTTTGCTCAGAACCTTCCTCCGCCTTGGCTTGGGTAGGTCGGATTGCCCCAGAAAAAGGTCTAGAGGATGCCGTTGCCGCTGCCAAAATTACCGGCATTCCCCTAAAAATTCTTGGCAAAATGCAAGACGATGCTTATTGGAAGCAGATTTGTCAAGATTATCCCGATGCTCCTGTAGAATATGCAGGATTTTTCTCCACATCCGAACTGCAACAGCATTTAGGCAATTGTCGGGCGTTGTTGATGACACCTCGCTGGGTGGAAGCGTTTGGCAATGTGGTGATTGAGGCGCTTGCTTGTGGAGTCCCCGTCATTTCTTATTCCAGAGGTGGCCCGACTGAAATTATTCAGGATGGGAAGACGGGCTTTTTAGTGGAGCCGGATAGCGTGGCGGGGTTGGTCGAGGCCATCGGACGCATCGATCAACTTGACCGCTATACTTGCCGCCAACAAGCCGAAGCGGAATATTCCCTGGAAGCACTGGGCGATCGCATGGAAGAATGGTTTCGGGATATCTTGCAAAATTAAAACTTAAACCAGAAGAATTTTGGATTTTTCCGCGTACCAACTACCCCCGCCTTTACAAACTGGCGACTTGCTGCGAGTCATTGCTCCCAGCGGTGCCTTGCGAGAACAGGAAGCGTTCCACAAAGGTGTGGAAATATGGCGATCGCGCGGCTACCGAGTCGAAATTAGCAGCGGCTTTGAGGAACGGTGGGGCTACCTTGCGGGTCGCGATGACAGCCGCCGCCAACACCTCGCAGACGCCTGGAAAAACCCTGAATGTAAAGGCATTCTCTGTGCCAGAGGCGGTTATGGTAGCGCTCGCTTACTAGAAGATTGGTCTTGGCAGGGTGGAGAACAGAAAAAGAAAATCGGAGATTTTTTACGCAGCCCTCCCAAATGGCTAATCGGCTTTTCTGATGCCACTGGCTTGCTGTGGAGCCTCGGTAAAGTTGGCATTGCAGGGGTTCATGGCCCGTTGCTAACTACCCTGGCAGCGGAGCCAGAGTGGTCGATTCAGCGGCTGTTCGATTGTGTAGAAGGTCGCCCCCTAGAACCCTTAAAAGGAGTTGGCTGGAGCGGCGGTAAGGTCAGCGGCATCTTAATCCCCGGCAATCTGACTGTAGCCACGCATTTTCTGAACACGCCCGTACAGCCCCAGCTAGCGGGCGTCATTCTCGCCTTGGAAGATGTGACTGAGGCTCCCTACCGCATTGACCGAATGTTAACGCAGTGGCGGATGACAGGGGCTTTTCGGGAAGTCAAAGGGATTGCGTTGGGGCGCTTTAGCCGCTGCGAAGCTCCGCCGAACATTTCTAGCTTGACGGTGGAAGAAGTATTGCGCGATCGCTTGGGGAATCTTGGCATTCCCATTGTCTCCGATCTCCCCTTTGGTCACGATGGCCCTAATGCAGCTTTACCCTTGGGAATCCCCGCTCAGTTAGATGCAGATCGCGGCAGTTTGAGTTTTTCCTCTACCGAGCAATAATACTTAGGTGCTTCTAGATTGCATCAGTTGAGCAGGCATTTCAAACCGGCTTTACAAGTTTGAGGTGCCTGGACTCTGGGAACTATGGATGGATATCATCTGTCCAAACAGAAGGAAGCAGTTCTTGTTTATAGGAAAACGGGTCTACCATGATGGGTCGTAAGTTTATTAATAGGGTTGCGGCAAGTGTCGCGATCGCCGGGATGATGTTTACGGGGATCTCCGATATCGCTGGAGCAGCAACCGCACTAAAAAATGGTGAAAACGTTAACGGGTTCATCCGTACTAACTCTCCCACCTTCACCTTTAAAAACCAATCTCTAAGGGGTACTCCTGTCCAGAAAGCCTATGGTGAGGAATTCCTGATTAATGCTAAGCAAGGTGATGCAATCGTTGCCGCTGTTGATGTAGAAGACGGTAGTACTCTTTTGCCTATTCTAGTTCTAGTTTCCTCACAGAGTGGGGCGCAGGTTGCCTACGATGACCGATCGGGTTTGGTGAGGTATCGAGTGCCAACGACTGGAGAATATAAACTTCGCGTGTTGGGTAAGAACAACACTAGGGGGAGATACACGCTTTCAATATCTGGGATTAGCCAGACAACAACTTCCCAAAATCCACCGGCTCAAACTCCCGCGGGTCAAAAAGATGCGCGACAAAAATTTCTAGAAGATGAATATGGATTGAGAGTCCTAGAAAATTGTCCGGCGGTAAGGAGTAATGTTGTTGTTGTCACCTTCCCCGAATACGGTCAAAACTATACCTACTGCGCTAATCCTAACCGCAATATCAAGGCAGGCGAATATCGTTACGACGTTAGCAGCAATGATATCAAGCCAGGGGGTGCTGTTGCCCAAAATCCACCGGCTCAAACCCCAGCTCAAAATGATCCCCGGAAACAAGCTCTGCTCAATGAGTATGGGTTGAGGGTTCTGGATACCTGTCCGGAAGTAAAAACTTCTTTGGTTGTTGTCACCTTTACCGAATACGGTCAAACGTACAATTACTGCGCTAATCCTAACCGCCTTGTCAAAGCAGGAGCGTACACCTTTGACATTAGCAGTGGTGACTTAAAGCCGAAAACAACGACTTCCCAAAATCCGACTCAACCTACAGCTAACGATCAAAGAAGCCAACTGCTGCGAAATGAGTATGGCTTGACGGTTTTGGATAGTTGTCCTCCGGCAAAGAATTCTTTGGTGGTCGTGAACTTTACCGAAGCGGGTCAAACCTACACTTACTGCGCCAATCCCAACCGCGTTTTCAAGGCGGGGGAATACACCTATAACCCCACCACCCGCAACTTAGATACGGCTAAGAAACCGACGCGATGCACCGTTGAAATTAGTGGCATCTGCATTGTCAAATAACGTCAATAGGTAGTTAAAAAAGCACGCAACAGAAAAACCCGGTTGATTCAAGAAGCCGGGTTTTTCGCGTGTCGGAGAGTCACTCAGGCTCGCTGACTACTACTAGGGAAATGCACATTCCATGTCTCTAGGAGTTGATACCCTATCTGGAAGGGTTTAGCGTGGATTGCCTCTCTCATGGTGGGCAAACTCAAGAGAAGCGATCGCAAAACTAAACTTGGGGAATCCGACAATGATAAGCTAAACAAATGCCTTTAAATAAGTCTTTAGGTGAAGTGTCAATGACCGTTGCAACCCAAGTTCCGTATCTGCTGAGGGCAGCCCGTGGTGAAGTTTTAGACCGTCCGCCAGTGTGGATGATGCGGCAAGCGGGTAGATATATGAAAGCTTATCGAGATTTAAGAGATAAGTATCCTGCGTTTCGCGATCGCTCGGAAAAAGTAGAACTGGCAATCGAAATCTCCCTACAGCCGTTTCGCGCCTTTGAGCCAGATGGGGTAATTTTATTTTCTGATATTTTAACTCCGTTGCCGGGACTTGGCATTCCCTTTGATATCATCGAAAGCCGAGGACCAGTCATCGATCCGCCCATCCGCAGCCAAGAGCAAATTGATAAACTGCATCCTCTAGAACCTGGGGAATCGCTGCCTTTTATCGGTGAAATTTTGCAAACATTACGCCAAGAAGTCGGCAATAAAGCAACTGTCTTGGGTTTTGTGGGTGCCCCTTGGACGCTGGCAGCGTATGCGATTGAGGGCAAAAGCTCGAAAGACTACGCAATTATTAAAAGTATGGCTTTTTCAGAGCCAACGATGCTGCATCAATTTTTGGCTAAATTGGCGGATGCGATCGCAACTTACGTCCGCTATCAAATTGATAGCGGTGCCCAAGTCATTCAAATGTTCGATTCTTGGGCAGGACAACTGAGTCCTCAAGATTACGAGACATTTGCTCTACCGTATCAGCAGCGAGTTTTCAACCAGGTAAAACAGACGCATCCGGATACTCCCCTGATTCTCTACATCAATGGTAGTGCTGGCATTCTGGAGAGGATGGCACAATCCGGTGCGGATATCGTCAGCGTAGATTGGACGGTAGACATGGCAGAGGCAAGGACAAGACTTGGCTCAAACATCGGTGTACAGGGAAATATGGACCCCTGTGCCTTATTTGGCTCAAAAGAGTTCATCCGCGATCGCATTTATGACACGATCCGCAAAGCCGGAAACAAAGGTCATATCATGAATCTCGGTCATGGTGTTTTACCCAGTACCCCCGAAGAAAACGTAGCTTTCTTCTTTGAAACTGCCAAATCAGTCAAAAATCATTAGTCATTAGTCATTGAACTAAAGACGAATCATTCTTGACTAAGGACGAATGACCAACCCTTATGAACCCCAAGCGGATTTTGGTAACTGGTGCGAGTGGCTGCATTGGTCACTACATTAGCGAAAGCCTGATTCAAGAAACCGAACACGAGCTGTATCTGTTAGTCAGAAATCCAGACAAACTGCAAATTGACTACCAATCTCGACCGGGAATCACCGTTGTAAAAGCTGATTTGCGAGACATTGAACGAGTGGGAAATCTACTCAAGACAATCGATGTCGCGATATTAGCTGCAACCGCTTGGGGCGGCTCCCAAGCGGTATTTGACGTGAATGTGATTAAAACCATCCGGTTGCTAAACTTGCTCGACCCCGCAGTTTGCGAACAAGTCATTTACTTTTCTACCGCTAGCATCCTCGGACGCGACAACGAATTATTGAAAGAAGCGGGAGAACTAGGGACAGACTACATTCGTTCTAAGTATGACTGCTTGCAGCGCTTATCGAAATTAGCGATCGCACCCCGCATCACTACCCTCTTTCCGACCTTGGTTCTCGGAGGAGATGCCAACAAACCCTACTCCCATCTTTCTTCAGGATTGCCAGGGGTGGCAAAGTTGATTGACCTGATTCGCTTTTTTAAAGCTGACGGCAGTTTCCACTATATGCACGGGCGAGATATTGCCCAAGTGGTACGATTCCTGATCGAACATCCTCCTGGCCCCTCGGAACCTCGACAGCTGGTTTTGGGTCAAGCACCCATAACGGTCAACGAAGCCGTAGAAGAAGTTTGTGCTTATTTAGACAAGAAAATTTATTTTCGCGTGCCCCTGTCTCCCTGGCTAGCTGATTTCTTCATCCTCTTGTTCCGAATTCAGATGGCACCTTGGGATCGGTTCTGCTTGCGCTACCGTCATTTTACCTACCAAGATCCCGTCAATCCTGCTACCCTGGGTCTGCCGAATTACTGTGCCACATTCAGCGATGTGCTGAAAATAAGCGGAGTTCAAAAAAAGCAGCTGACAGCTAAGAACGAGTAGAAATTAGATTTAAAAGGTTGTTTTAACGCAAAGGTACGCAGAGGTTAGCGCAAAGGTACGCCAAGGAGGTTAGAGGCTGTCTTCAGAAGAGTTTCTTAGACATATCAAGACCTCTTACTGATTTTCTCCGTACCTTTACGTCACCCTTGGCGTACCTTTGCGTTAAAAAAGCTATCAGACTTAACCTAAGCTTGCCAGATTCAGCTAGGCTCATGTGCTATGTATTAGCTAATAGCTGAAATTTAAAAAGGTGTGAGGTTTTAAATTCAATGAAAGTTTTATTAGTTTATCCCCTGTTTCCTAAAACTTTTTGGTCTTACGAAAAAATTCTGGAATTAGTCAATCGCAAGGTTTTATTGCCGCCGCTGGGTTTAGTCACCGTGGCGGCAATTTTGCCTCAAGAGTGGGAATTCAAGCTGGTCGATCGAAATATCCGCACCGTTACAGAACAAGAGTGGGAATGGGCAGATGTTGTCATTCTCTCGGCAATGATTGTTCAGAAAGAGGATTTACTTGATCAAATCAAGGAAGCCAAGCGGCGCGGCAAACTGGTAGCGTGTGGTGGCCCTTACCCAACTTCTGTCCCGGAGGAAGCTCAAAAAGCGGGTGTAGATTATCTGATTTTAGATGAAGGGGAAATCACCCTGCCGATGTTTGTTGAGGCAGTTCAGCGGGGCGAAAAACAGGGGATTTTCCGTTCTAATGGGGAAAAACCCGATGTGACGACAACCCCGGTTCCTCGTTTTGATTTGCTGGAGTTTGATGCTTACGACTCAATGTCGGTACAGTTTTCCCGGGGTTGTCCTTTCCAGTGCGAATTTTGCGACATTATTGTTTTGTATGGTCGTAAACCCCGGACAAAAACACCGGAACAGCTATTAGCAGAGTTGGAGTATCTCTACCGATTAGGGTGGCGTCGTAGCGTTTTCATGGTAGATGATAACTTCATCGGCAATAAGCGCAACGTCAAGTTATTTCTCAAAGAGCTAAAAACCTGGCAAGCAGAACACCAGTATCCCTTCCGCTTTAATACAGAAGCTTCGATTGATTTGGCGCAAGACCAAGAACTGATGGATTTAATGGTGGAGTGCTATTTTGATGCGGTGTTTCTGGGAATTGAAACGCCCGATGAAGAGAGTTTGTCGCTAACGAAAAAGTTCCAAAATACGCGCAGTTCTCTGGGTGAAGCGGTGGAGGCAATTACGCGAACCGGATTGCGCCCAATGGCTGGATTTATTATTGGCTTTGATGGGGAGAAAGCTGGCGCAGGCGGTCGCATTGTCCGATTTGCCGAGCAAACTGCCATTCCCACCACTACCTTTGCCATGCTGCAAGCCCTACCCAATACAGCGCTGTGGCATCGATTAGACAAGGAGGGTCGCCTACGGGGTAAAGATGGCAACATCAATCAAACTACCTTGATGAACTTTGTCCCCACGCGACCCTTGCAAGAGATTGCCAGAGAATACGTTGAGGCTTTCTGGACGCTATACGATGCCGAAAAGTTTTTGGATCGGACTTATCGCTGTTTCTTGATGCTGGGTGCGCCCAAATGCAAGGCTCCTGCTAAATTACCAAATTTAGTGGATCTGCGAGCGCTGTTGATTGTGATGTGGCGTCAGGGTGTCAAACGCACTACTCGCTGGAAGTTCTGGCACCACTTATTTAGCATCCTTAAGCGCAATCCTGGTGTTTTTGAGCATTACATCGCAGTCTGCGCTCATAATGAGCATTTTCTGGAGTACCGCCAGATTGTGCGGGACGAAATAGACGCCCAGTTAGCTGAGTTTCAGGCAGAAGAAGCAAAACTGCAACAGATAGAAGATATCTCATCGGCATCTGTAAAAGAAAAAAATCCCGTCGGTGTATAAGACAGGGTTGTTTCGGGATGGCTAACAGAATACGGGCTTTTGCGATCGCTCTGAAATGAAAATGCTCGTTAACCGGCAGGAATCAAAATTACTGGTAGTGTCTGGGAGTAGGGAGGCAGAAAGTCCAGAGTCAGTAGGTGGATATCAGGTTCCCACTCCCCCTAAACCAACGGTTAACTACATTCGGCTACTGAGTTAGTTAGCATGGAATATCCATTCATCATTAGCGAAAACCTAGCGGCATATTGTATTCGATCAATTTAATGACTCTTTCATGAGCGATCGCACGTCGAAAGTGATAGAACAATTTGCCCCTGCTACGAATCACTAAAATTAGTCCGAGGTTGCCAATTCAATGCGAGTTTTACTGCTTTATCCTTTATTTCCTAAAACTTTTTGGTCTTTTGAGAAAGTCCTAGAATTAGTAAATCGCAAGGTTTTATTGCCGCCGCTAGGTTTAGTGACGGTTGCCGCAATTTTGCCTCAAGAATGGGAATTCAAGCTGGTCGATCGAAACGTTCGCAGCGTCACAGAAGACGAGTGGGAGTGGGCAGATTTGGTCATTCTCTCGGCAATGATTGTCCAGAAAGAAGATTTACTCGATCAAATCCGAGAAGCCAAGCGGCGCGGTAAAGCGGTTGCCGTAGGTGGCCCTTATCCGACTTCTGTGCCTGATGAAGCCACTAATGCGGGTGCAGATTATCTAATTTTAGATGAAGGGGAAATCACCCTGCCGATGTTCATAAAAGCGATCGCGCGAGGTGACAAGAGTGGGATTTTCCGTTCTAATGGGGAAAAACCGGATGTGACGACAACTCCGGTTCCTCGTTTTGATTTGCTGGAGTTTGATGCTTACGATACGATGTCGGTGCAGTTTTCGCGGGGTTGTCCTTTCCAGTGCGAATTTTGCGACATTATTGTTTTGTATGGTCGCAAACCCCGGACGAAAACACCGGAACAGCTATTAGCGGAGTTGGAGTATCTCTACCAATTGGGGTGGCGTCGTAGCGTTTTCATGGTGGATGATAACTTCATCGGCAATAAGCGCAACGTCAAGTTATTTCTCCAAGAATTAAAAACCTGGCAAGCGGAACACCAGTATCCCTTCAGCTTTAATACTGAAGCTTCGGTTGACTTGGCGCAAGACCAAGAACTGATGGATTTAATGGTGGAGTGCAATTTCAATGCGGTGTTTCTGGGGATTGAAACGCCGGATGAAGCCAGTTTGCAGATGACGAAGAAGTTTCAAAATAACCGAACTTCGCTTGCTGACTCGGTAGAAACCATCACGCGGGCGGGGTTGCGGGTGATGGCTGGGTTTATCATTGGCTTTGATGGAGAAAAATCAGGCGCAGGCGATCGCATTGTCCGCTTTGCCGAACAAACGGCGATTCCGACGACTATTTTCGGAATGCTACAAGCTTTACCCCACACTGCCCTCTGGTTCCGCCTAGAAAAAGAGGGGCGATTGCTGGATAGCGCATCGGGCAACCAGTTCAATGTGATGAATTTTATCCCGACCCGACCCGTAGAAGAGATTACCAGGGAATACATCAACGCCTTCTGGGATTTATACGATGCTGAAAAGTTTTTAGATCGGGCTTATCGCCATTTTCTGATGCTGGGCGCACCCAAAGTAAAAGTTCCTTTTAAAATGCCGGGTCTGATGGAGTTAAGGGCTTTGGCAATTGTGGCGTGGAGACAAGGCATTAAGCGTCACACTCGCTGGAAGTTCTGGCACCATCTGTTTAGTATCATCAAACACAACCCTGGTGTTTGGGATCATTACCTCACCGTCTGTGCCCACAACGAACATTTTCTCGAATATCGCCAGATTGTCCGCGACCAAATTGAGGTGCAGTTAGCTGAGTATCTAGCACAACAATCGAAACAGGAAGCTAAAGTTTCCCCTGTGAAAAACAGCGTCGGTGCGAGTGCGTGATATCAAGTGAAAAATGGGGAATTAGAAATTTTTTACCCATTTTTCATTCCTTCTCATCAATGACCAATTAAGCGTGAGGATTGTCAATTAATGCGAGTTTTACTTTTATATCCGCTATTTCCGAAAAGTTTTTGGTCTTTTGAAAAAACTTTAGCCTTGCTAAATCGTAAGGCAATGTTGCCGCCTTTAGGTTTAGTGACCGTTGCCGCAATTTTGCCCCAAGAATGGGAGTTTAAGCTAGTAGATCGAAATGTTACCCAAATAACTGAAGCTGAATGGGCATGGGCAGATTTAGTAATTCTGTCGGCAATGATTGTCCAAAAAGAAGATTTGCTAGATCAAATCAAAGAAGCAAAGCAAAGGGGTAAGTTAGTCGCAGTCGGCGGCCCTTATCCTACGGCTTTACCTCAAGAAGTAGAATCAGTCGGCGCAGATTATTTGATTTTGGATGAAGGGGAAATCACCCTGCCGATGTTTGTGGAGGCAGTGCAACGTGGCGAAACTTCGGGAACTTTTCGGGCGGGAGGAGAGAAACCGGATGTCAGTTCCACACCTGTTCCCCGCTTTGATTTACTAGATTTTGACGCTTATTCAGAAATGTCTGTGCAGTTTTCGCGGGGATGCCCATTTCAATGCGAATTCTGCGACATTATTGTCCTTTACGGACGCAAACCGCGCACGAAAACACCAGCCCAATTACTAGCAGAATTAGAACGCCTTTATGAGTTGGGTTGGCGACGCAGCATTTTTATGGTGGATGACAATTTTATCGGGAATAAGCGGAATGTCAAGTTATTCCTGAAAGAGTTGCAACCGTGGATGGTGGAACATCAGTATCCTTTCTCTTTTGCTACGGAAGCATCGGTGGATTTGGCAAAAGATCAAGAATTGATGGATATGATGGTTCAGTGTAATTTTGGGGCGGTGTTTTTAGGAATTGAAACACCCGATGAGGAGAGTTTAGCACTAACTCAGAAGTTCCAAAATACGCGAGATTCATTAAGTGATTCCGTTCAAGCGATCGCGCGATCGGGATTGCGGGTGATGGCTGGGTTTATCGTAGGCTTTGATGGAGAAAAACCCGGTGCAGGCGATCGCATTGTCAACTTTGTCGAGAAAACGGCAATTCCCACCGCTTTATTTAGTATGTTGCAAGCTTTACCCGATACCGCCCTTTGGCATCGGTTAAAGAAAGAAGGGCGGCTGCGAGGCGAATCTGCCAACATCAATCAAACGACATTGATGAACTTTGTGCCCACACGTCCTCTAGAAGACATTGCCCGCGAATACATCGATGCATTTTGGACATTGTACGATCCGGAGCGTTTTCTAGACCGCACTTATCGTCACTTTCGCATATTAGGAGAAGCGACGTATCCGAATAAGGGCAAACGTGCGAAGAAGAAAATAGATTGGGTTGTAATTCGAGCCTTATTAATCATTTGTTGGCGACAAGGCGTACTTCGTAAAACTCGTTGGCAGTTCTGGCGCAACTTGTTTAGTATGTATCGACACAATCGAGGTGGAATCAGCAGTTATTTAGCAGTTTGCGCTCAAATTGAGCATTTCGTAGAGTATCGCCAGATTGTCAAAGAGCAAATTGAGGCGCAGTTGGCAGAGTTTATGGCAGAAGATGCGGTTCAACAGCCGCAAGAGGTGAAAACCCCAGTGAATGCGTAGGGTAGACGACACCTCAGATCCTCCAAACCCCTATTATTTAAGAGACTGACTTAATAATGGGGTTTGGAGAATCGCAGAATAGCGCCCATAAAGTGACTGAGGATGAGCAATTCCTTTATTTAAAACTGGTATATAGCAATCCTGTTTTAGTTGCGAGATGCCAGTGGTTTAAATCCCCAACTTATCCAAGAAGTCGGGAATCTTGCTTTCAGAAATCATTTAGGACTGGTATAGGTAGACAAACGTTTTTGCCGTCTGCGTCTTGTCCAAAAGTTGTTGGCAAAGTTGAGTATGTTTTTGTCGCGATGATCTCCTGAACCTGCAACAGTCCGCCTGTTGGCAAGCCAGCGATCGATGGAGTAAATATTGAAGCTGCTACCAGCTAGCAATATAAATAGCACAATCCCGTAGATAAGCATCGTTTGTGCTGCACCCCAGTTTTGTATGGATGTGACACCCATCATCAAGATGATCATCAGGATAAATGTTGCGATTAGGGCGCTGCGCGTTGCTAATCCAATGGAGATCAATACTCCCACGATTAATTCAACCGGGGGTACTAAGTAAGAATTGATCCTCACCAAAAATCCCGGAAAATAAGAATTTGCAAGTTGGTTGACAGTATTTTCAGCAAAACCGGGAATATTGCCGATGCGAGTAAAGCCGTGATTAAAGTAATTCACGCCGATCAGAATTCGCAGCAACAAATAGGCGATCGCAATATCCCTAGTTTTTAGACCAATATAGGGTCTATTTTCAGTCATTGCTATAACTCCAACTGTGTTACTTAAACTTTAATTGATTTTAACTGTAGAGATTTGAATTAATTAAAGTTTAATGAGAAATGAATTAGCCAAGCTAAACCTACCAACCCAAATAAGTCTGTTTTTTCTCTTTTTGAATAGCAGCCAACAAGCACTATTCTCCGAGTGTTGAAGTTATAAGGTAAAATCCTGAGTTTAGTTATTTGTCAAGAGTAAGAATCGGCTTTATTCAATACAAGGCTCATCTATAATCGGGGCGGGTAGTGGAAATTCTTCTCCTCGTAGGTAGGCATCAAATTGTTCGTCAAAACGGCTCCAACTGGTAGCAATCGAACGCTGAATTCTACAGGTTGGAGCTTCGCGGAATAAAGGCAGCCGATGTTCGATTTGTTCTTTAATGGCTACAGGGATATCTTCAAATACATCAGTTTTATTGCCAGTGTAATTTAAGACTAAAAAGCCGGGTTTCCCCTTCATTTTCATCCACGGTTCCCACGGCCCCATGCGGTAATAAGAAAGTGTAACAGCGCGATTGTCGCTAGCACTGATGGGTTCGTCAGATAGTATTTTTGTCGGAAAAATAAATTTGTAGGAATCCGACGATTGGACATACTTCTCTGGCGAATAATCTGCAAACTTGGGGTTCGTTGATAACGGGTTAGGCAGTTTCATATTGAAATCTAATGAAACTGAGGATATTTCTGAAGTTATGTGAGCATCTATCTGTTGTGGAATCTGGAACTCCTGGTAGTCATAAGAACGGTGCATAATATTCAGTGTTTCACCTGACCAGGGGTTTTTCCAACTTTTTAGAATTTCTCCAGTTTTGGGATCGAGATAAAGTGTAATTTTACGACTTACAAGCGTCCAGCGGGATGTTGAATTATCTTGAATACAGCGCGAGATATCAACGCCTAAGAAATCAAACAGATGAACAGGTTGATCGTTATCTATCGGATGGGCATACATAGCACCTGTAGCCGGGAAATAGTGAGTTTTACTGTCACTGCTACAGCGTAGTTTGACAAACTGCTCATCGGTAATTGTTGATTTCGTTAAGGTCATAGTTTGCGCTTCCCCAAAGTATAGATTGAGCTAAGGATGAATACTTAACTAGTAATTTCTCGCCCTCCTGCTGATATCTTGATTCGGTCTTGCTGACGCTGCTGAATCTGTTCTAGACTGCCGGTAGGAATGGCGGCAATTAACTGGCGCGTGTATTCTTGCTTCGGTTCGCGGTAGAGATTTTCAGCGGAGCCAATTTCTTCGATTTTGCCTCGATTCATGACCATGATGCGATCGCTCATAAATTTCACCACGCTCAAGTCATGAGAAATAAAGATGTAAGTTAAGCCAAATTCGCTTTGGACTTCTTTGAGCAAATTCAGCACTTGCGCCTGCACGGACACATCTAGCGCCGAGACAGATTCGTCGCAGATGATGAATTTGGGATTGAGTGCCAAAGCACGAGCAATACAAACCCGCTGGCGCTGTCCGCCAGAAAACTCGTGGGGATAGCGATTCATCCAGGCAGGATTTAAGCCTACACGCTCTAAGAGATAGGCTGCGCGATCGCGTCTTTCCTTAGAATTCTTCCCATAGTGATGAATTTGTAGCGGTTCCATCACCGCATCTCCAATTTTTAGACGCGGATCGAGAGAACTAAAGGGATTTTGGAAGACAATTTGCATCTCGCGTCGCAATTGCCGCAGCCGCCGATTACTGACTTTTGTAATATCTTCCCCTTCAAACTCGATCTGCCCGCTTGTCGGTTCGATCAAGCGCAGGATGGTACGGGCTAAGGTACTTTTGCCACAGCCGGATTCTCCCACCAATCCCAGCGTTTCACCGGGATAAACATCAAATGAGATGCCATTCACTGCCATCAAATAGCGTTTGGTTTGACCAAACATCCCCTGGATTGGGAAGCCAACTTGGAGGTCGCGGACAGAGAGTAGAGCTTTTTCAGTGGTAGAGATGCGATCTATCGTTTCTGAGTTTTGAGTTGAACCTAGAATTTCTTCTGATTCCTGACTCTTGACACCTGTTTTTTCTCGAATCTCGATTTCCCCACTGGGTGTTGTCACCACTTCCATAAAGTCAGCAACGGTCGGCAGGTATTTCAACCGGCGGGTGAGGCTGGGGCGACAGGCTAACAAACCTTTGGTGTAAGGATGTTGAGGGTTAGAAAAGATTTGCTCAACTGAGCCGTATTCGACAATTTTGCCTTGATACATCACGGCGACAACGTCGGCAATTTCAGCAATCACCCCCAAGTCGTGACCGATAAACATCATCGACATCCCACGGGCGTCGCGTAACTCCCGCAACAGGTCCAGAATCGTCGCTTGGACTGTTACGTCCAAGGCAGTTGTCGGTTCGTCAGCAATCAATACCGCTGGATTGCAGGAGATAGCCATTGCAATCATCATCCGCTGCAATTGCCCGCCAGAGAGTTCGTGGGGATAGCGATCCAGCATTGCCAATTTTTGCTGATTGATCTGCTGATTAATTTCTGCTTCGCTTTCTCTTCGCGCTTCTGGTCTTTCTTCTAGATAGCGTTGCCGCATCTCTTCATCGCTAGCGAGGAGTTTGACTTCTTGGAGACGCGCGATCGCTTGCCGCCTCGCCTCGGCAGGGGTTACATTTTGATGCTGACGGATTGCCTCGACTAACTGAAACCCACACGTAAAAACTGGGTTTAAGGAACTCATCGGTTCCTGAAAAATCATCGAAATCTGACCACCTCGATATTTCCGCAACTCCTCTGCACTCAGATCCCGCAGATTCACTACAGATCCGCCTCGTTCCTGTGAGTTTTGAAACCAAATTTCACCGCCGCTAATCCTGCCCGGAGTTGGCACCAGACCCATGACGGCGAGGGAAGTCACCGATTTACCCGATCCCGACTCTCCCACAATGCCCAAAGTCTGCCCGCGACTCAGTTTGAAGGAAATGCCATCAACTGCCAGAATTTGCTTTTCATCAGTTAAAAATTGAACTTGCAGGTTGCGGATGTCTAAAACGGTGTCACTCATGGCAGTCAAGGCGAGAAATTTAACTGGATTTTAACAATCGATGCGATCGCGAGAGAATCAATCGGGTTGTTGATAGCGACGGCAGCCGATTACTGTAACAGACGCGAACCCGATGGACATTGAACTGCTGATGAGCCACTCTGCGGCGGTTTCGGCATCGCTGGAGCCGAGGTTGAGGGGCGCTGGGTTTCGCAAACCGCTACGAGGGTGGTGGCTTCACCGTTCTTTTTGGTGGCAAATACCGCACCTGTGTAGCTATGAATTTCAGCATTCTTGGCTTGGGCGGCGATCATCACGCTTTGGGCGTCCTTTCCGGGTGATACCAACCGATAGTTGTAATACACGCTGGCTGGCTCGCCTCCTAAACCTAAATCTTCAGTGTTTGTGGCAAATTTGCCTTTTTGCTGATAATAAGCCTGTTGCGCTTTGTTTACCATCGCGATATACAGTTTGGCTTCCGTTTGCGGTTTTGGGAGCTGCGAATCTTCGGACACCTGACTCTGTGAATTTTCCAGCTCAATTACTTTGGCGTCTTTGGGTAATGTCGCGCTGTCGGAAATTTTCTCAAATATCGTTGCCTTGGGAGTAAAAGCATTGGGTCTGGGTTGTCCAGCTTGCCGCCCCTCTAATTCCAGACGTAGTTTACCGCGATCGATAAATTCAAAAATGCTCAGGATGCTCTCTTTTTTGCTAAAAACCAGGTCAAGTTGTCCCGGTTTAGCCTGGGAATTAACCTTGTACTTAATTCCGACGGCAACCGGAGGTCCATCAGACGTTGGAAATACAATGAATAATTTTCCCTCTGGCGCAAATATAAATGTGACCAACTCCCCGGTTTGCGGATCTTCGGCTTGCCATTGCCCTACAAATTGCTGGGTGGTGGTCGTTGCTGGTGTGGTTTTGGTTGGAGTCGCTGCGGGTGCGGGTTTGGCTGGGGTATTTGCCGATGTCCCTAGGATACCTGTCACCAGGATGCCGTTGATTGCGATTAATAAGCTAGATACAATCAACTTGTTGTTAACTGGGAGTTTCACTAGTTTGGCAAAGTTGATGATAAAGTGATTCATTACTTTTTGGTGTTTGCTTGATATTTTTTATCCAAATTTTGATGATTTTCCTGTGAAATGTCGGAGATTAAATTAGTAAGACATGAAATTGCAAATATAGTTTCCTTCAAGTTATAACATAGCCAAGCTATAGCAATTCTCTTTGAGTGATGAGCTGGCTCTTCAGATCCCGATTTTTAGAGAAGTCGGTTTTTTTTCTTCATAAATCATTTAGAGCCGCTTTATAGCCTTTTGCAGGCTTCGATGTCACAGAAAAAATAGCGATCGCGTTCTTTTGGTGCAGTGTTGATGGGAAATCTAGCGCAGGGGCTTTAAAAGACAAAAGTATGGTTAAGTTCTTAATTAACCATACTTTTGTAACAAGGCAACCTTATGTACTAATCATTTTTACATTAGTTGCCCAATTTTGGGGTATTCAATCATTTCAACCGGAGAATCTAAATATCTAGATCGTTGAGATTGAGACGAGGGCCATAGGTTTCGATAAATTCGCGGCGGGGTGCAACGCGATCGCCCATTAGAACGGTAAAGATGCGATCGGCTTCCGCCGCATCTTCAATTTCCACCCGTTTGAGAGTGCGAGTTTCCGGGTTCATGGTAGTATCCCACAACTGTTGCGGCATCATTTCACCCAAACCTTTGAATCGCTGGATAGTGTAGTTGGCATTAGCGGGAAACTCATGCTGAATCAGGTTTGCCATTTCGCGATCGCTATAGCAATAGTAATGATTGCGTCCGCGTTCTACCTTATAGAGTGGAGGACAAGCGATATAGATGTAACCCTGCTCGATTAGCGCCCGTTGATAGCGATAGAAGAACGTTAATAACAGCGTCCGAATGTGCGCCCCATCTACATCGGCGTCAGTCATAATCACGATGCAGTGATAGCGCAGCTGAGAAGCATCGAACTCCTCACCCTTAACACCCAATCCCAGTGCGGTGATTAGCGCCTGGATCTCCGTGTTTTTATAGATTTTGGCATCGTCGGTTTTCTCAATGTTGAGAATTTTACCGCGCAATGGGAGGATGGCTTGGTTGCGTCTGTCGCGTCCTTGTTTGGCACTTCCTCCGGCTGAGTCGCCTTCCACGATATAAATCTCAGATTCCGAGGGATCTCGCGTACTGCAATCGGCTAATTTACCCGGTAAAGGAGAAGATTCCAAAACCGATTTGCGGCGCACTAACTCTCGTGCGTGACGCGCTGCCTCGGCGGCTTTGAAAGCTTGAATTGCTTTCTCCAGAATCGAATCGGCAACGTTTGGGCGGAACTCTAAATATTCTGTGAGAACTTCGCCAACTAGGGAATCAACAATTCCTCGGACTTCGGTGTTACCGAGTTTGGTTTTAGTTTGTCCTTCAAATTCCGGATCGGGTACTTTGACGGAGATAACCCCCGTTAAACCTTCGCGGACATTCTCTCCGCCGAGGTTCGGTTCATTTTCTTTGATTTTATTGCGCTTGCGAGCGATCGTATTCAGCGTCCGCGTCAGCACCGCCTTCAACCCTTCCAGGTGAGTACCGCCGTCAACTGTACGAATATTATTTGCGAACCCCAGCAGAGTATCTGTATAGGCATCGACGCACCACTGCAACGCCACCTCTACTTGTACATTGTTGCGTTCGCCGGATACATAGATAATTTCTTCGTGGAGAGCCTGTTTATCGCTATTCATATAGGCGATATACTCTTTAATACCTCCTTCATAACAATAGGTTTCTACTCTTGGCTCTCCACCCTTAATTAATTCCAGGCGGTTGTCAGTAAACGTAATTTTGACACCCGCATTTAAGTAAGCCAGTTCCCGCAAACGACTTGCCAAGGTGGTGTAATCAAACTCAATGCCAGTCGTCACAAAAATCTGTAAATCTGGCTTGAAACTAATCGAGGTGCCTGTCCTCGCTTCTTTAATTGGCGTTGCCTTGAGTTCGGTGACAGGAATACCCCGCTCAAAGCGCATGATATGCTCCCGCTTCTCCCGCCAAACGGTTACTTCTACCCACTCAGACAAGGCATTGACTACGGAGATCCCGACACCGTGCAAACCACCAGAAACCTTGTAACCGCCGCCGCCAAACTTCCCTCCGGCGTGCAGCACCGTCATTACCGTTTCCAAAGCTGATTTGCCTGTAGTGGGATGAGTATCTGTGGGAATCCCTCGCCCATCGTCTGTCACCGTCACCGAACCATCGGCGTTTATGTCTATCTCCACATGGGTGCAATAGCCAGCCAGAGCCTCATCAATAGAGTTGTCCACCACCTCGTAAACTAGATGGTGGAGTCCCCTAGGGCCAGTCGAACCGATGTACATCCCCGGTCTTTTCCGGACTGGTTCAAGACCTTCTAGAACTTGAATCTGATCGGCACTGTAACTGCTCGTCATGAATAAGGATTCTCCAATAATGGCTTGGAAGCCCACCGGGACTTCAAAAATGTAAAAACACTCCAAAATTATAACACAAAAGGTTTCGGGGCGACCGTAGGGCAATTTCAAGAGATATTTGTTTAGGGGCTGTACCCAGTGAAAGGTAACAAAGTAGGAAAGCACGGTGGCACAAGGGAACGGGAGGCGAGAGAAACAGACATAGGGAGTAGCGGAAAATTACCTGTTCGCTCAGCCCTCTTCACTCAGTCCTCAGTCCTCAGCCCTCAGTCCTCAGCCCTCAGTCCTCAGCCCTCAGTCCTCAGTCCTCAGCCCTCAGCGCTGATTGTTATTTGTGGTGCTACCGCGACGGGAAAATCAGGGCTGGCATTAGCATTAGCACAGCGCTTGGGTTCTGTAATTCTTAGCGCTGATTCGCGTCAAGTGTACCGCGAATTTGATATCGGCACAGCTAAGCCAACAGATGCTGAGCGCAAGTTGGTACCGCACTACTTAATTGATATCTGCGATCCCACAGAAACTTTGACGGTGGCAGATTACCAGCAGCAGACGCAAGCTTTAATTGCTGCTTTGGGCAAGGAAACTCCGCCTTTACTGGTGGGAGGAACGGGTTTATACATCCGTTCTATTGTGCAGGGGTTAAAAATTCCTAGAGTAGCGCCCCAAGAAGAATTGCGATCGCAACTGCAATCTCTCGGTCAAATCCAACTTTACGCTTTTCTACAACAAGTCGATCCCGTTGCCGCTCAGAAAATTCATCCTAACGATCCCGTGCGGACATTGCGAGCTTTAGAAGTCTTTTATGTGACGGGTCGCCCTATTTCAGAGCAGCAAGGAGAGAATCCACCCGATTATCCTATTCTCCAAATTGGCTTAGATTGCCCGGACTCTAGCCACCTTACGCAACGCATTGAACAGCGAACCGAACAGATGTTAGCAGCAGGGTGGGAAGCGGAGGTAAAAACTCTCTGTGAGAAATACGGTTGCGATCTGCCGCTGTTGGATACGCTAGGTTATAGGGAAATGAAGCAATATTTAGCTGGAGAGATTTCTCTATCGGACGCCAAAGAGTTAACCGTTTTGCACACTCGTCAATTTGCCAAGCGACAACGCACTTGGTTTCGTGCTTATCCCCAAATTGAGTGGTTTGAGGCAAATCAACCCGATTTATTGGAGCGCGTGTGGCAACGAGTGCTAGAGTTCATTGCCGCAAGTTGTCAGGATGTGCCTCCTCAAGCTAGATGCTAACTTCCTGTCCAATTTTATACTCTTGTAACTAAACTTAACTTCGTACATTTTCGAGTTGTATGGAAGTGATTTCTTTGCTTTCTGCTACAAGGAGTTGAAGGATTCGTGTATAGCAGATTACCCAGGAAATGCAATGATAAACTTTTCTGCTATATTAAACCGCCATCAACCTTTAGAGAGATTTTATAGAATTTATATATGAATAGGAAAACCATTTAATAGACTATGAAAACAGCAAAACCGCCTTTTTTAATTCCTACGGGTACAAATAACCCTTAGCAGTTGCGATCGCATTTCCGGCACTGCGGTAAAAGGCTGGAGACCTTTAGTTTGAGCGAAAATGTGTAGAATTTAGCGATTTTCATGTAGATTTTCCTGGAAGTGTTAGTCCATTGAAGTGCCAGGGAACAATCTAGCTAGGGTTATCGGACGGAAAAGTTGATCGCTGAGACTTTCTCCTGCTTTTTCAGCATTGAGACATTTAGCGCGACAAGGCAGAACAAGCATTTTCAGATGATGGCTACCGAAATCCGGTCCAAGTAGGAATAAGTACTGATGAAAATTTTAGAGTCTAGTAAGGAAGCGGCGAGGCTAGAAGCTCTGCGCCGATATCGGATTCTTGATACAGAACCCGAAGAGGCATTCGACGATCTTGCCCATTTAGCGGCGCACGTTTGTGGAACCCCGATTGCGTTAATAAATTTTTTGGATAAAAACCGTCAGTGGTTTAAGTCAAAGGTGGGTTTAGAAGTATCAGAATTCCCCCGTGATAGCGGGTTCTGCCCCCTACTTGAGCAACACGAAATTTTAATGATTCCTGATACATTGGCTGATAAGAAGTTTGCCACTAATCCGGTCGTCATTGCTTGCCCCAGCGTCCGATTTTATGCGGGCGCACCGCTGATAACGCCTGAGGGACAGATAATTGGGACGATCTGTGTTGTTGATTATGTACCGCGAAACCTCAGTCCAGAACAAGTAGAGGCACTTAAAGCTTTAAGCCGCCAGGTAATTAGCCAACTAGAGCTACGGCGCAATTTAGCTGAAAAGGAACGCAGCATCGCTGCACGCGAACGAGCCGAGGAGGCGCTACAGCGAGCTGCTACCGAGAACCGGCACCTGGCACGGGCGATTACTTCAGCTTCTGAGGGAGTGATTATTACCGATCCGAACCAGCCAGACAACCCGATCGTTTACGCAAACCCAGCTTTCTCGCGGATCTCTGGGTATAAGCCAGAAGAAATTATGGGTCGCAACTGCCGTTTTCTGAAAGGTTCTGGCACAGATCCGCAAGCGATCGCTCAAATTCGCCAAGCGATCGCCGAACAAAAAGAGATTCAAACGACGCTGCTGAACTATCGAAAAGATGGTCAGCCATTCTGGAATGAATTAAGAATTTCGCCAGTATTTTCAGATGAGGGGAACTTACTCTACTTCGTAGGCTTGCAAACGGACATCTCCGCTCGTAAGCGGGCAGAGGAAGAGCGCGATCGCTTATTCACCCTCTCGTTGGATATGCTGTGTATTGCTAGTTTGGATGGCTATTTTAAGCGCGTAAACCCAGCTTTTGAGAAAACACTTGGGCTTTCTCAAGAAGAACTTTGCTGTACGCTACTGTTTAACTTTGTTCATCCTGAAGACCAAGGAAAAACCCGTGACGAGTTCCAGAAACTTGCCACGGGCGAACCAACCATCGACTTTGAGAACCGCTACATCTGTCAGGATGGTTCGTATAAATGGCTATCCTGGACAGCCTCTCCAGTCGTTGAAGAAGGCTTGATGTATGCGATCGCCCGCGACATTACCGAGCGCAAAGCTAACGAGGAGGCATGGCGTCAAAGCGAAGAGCGGTTTCGCAATTTAGTCGAAACCACTAGCGATTGGGTCTGGGAGGTGGATGAAAACGTTGTTTACACGTATGTCAGTCCGAAGCTCCGCGACATTTTGGGTTATGAACCAGAAGAAGTTCTGGGCAAAACTCCCTTCGATCTCATGCCTCCGGAAGAAGCTTTTCGAGTTGCTAATATTTTTGGGCAAATGGCTGCCCTTGCACAACCCATTACGTGTCTTGAGAATACGACTGTTCACAAAGACGGTCATCTGGTTGTCCTAGAAACTAGTGCAGTTCCAGTTTGGAATTGTGATGGAAAATTCCAAGGTTATCGCGGCATGGATCGGGACATCACCGAGCGAAAGGAGGCAGAACAAAAAATCCGCAGACAAGCTGCCTTGCTAGATGTAACAACAGATGCAATTCTTGTGCGAAATCTAGAAGACAAAATCGTACTTTGGAGTAAAGGAGCTGAGTTACTGTACGGTTGGAAGGCGGAGGAAGTTCTGGGGAAAAATGTTTCGGAGATTTTGTACAACGATCCTTCGCCTCAACTCCTAGAAGCGCACAAGACTGTTAACAACAAAGGTGAATGGCAAGGTGAATTGTATAAAGTCACCAAAGAAGGCAAACAAATTGTCGTTGCCAGTCGTTGGAGTTTGGTGCGCGATGATGAAAACAACCCCAAATCAATCCTCTCTGTAGACACCGATATTACAGAGAAAAAACAACTTGAAGCACAGTTCCGCCGCGCCCAACGAATGGAGAGTATCGGTACTCTGGCTGGCGGCATTGCCCACGATCTAAATAATGTACTGACGCCAATTCTTGCCGCCATTCAAATCTTACAAATGGTAATTCCCGATCCGCGCAGTCAGCGGCTTTTGGATTTACTAGAAACAAATACTAAACGCGGTGCTGAGCTAATTAAGCAAGTCTTGTCATTTGCTCGAGGAGTTGAAGGTGAGCGAATGACCCTTCAAGTAGGGCACTTAATTGGGGAAATTCAGAAAATTGCCAAAGAGACTTTTCCTAAATCAATCGAAATCTATACAGATGTACGAATGATGGAACTTTGGCCTGTCTCTGGAGATGCCACTCAAGTACATCAGGTGTTGATGAATCTCTGTGTTAATGCCCGCGATGCGATGCCAGATGGTGGAGTCTTGAGTATCTCTGCCGAAAATCTTATCATCGATGAAAACTATGCCCGGATGAATATTGAGGCCAAAATGGGGCCTTATATCGTTATTACTATCTCGGATACTGGAAGTGGTATTCCTCCAGAAAGTTTAGAAAGAATTTTTGAACCATTTTTCACAACAAAAGAACTCGGTAAAGGCACAGGGCTAGGTCTGTCCACTGTGTTGGCAATCATTAAAGGTCATGACGGTTTTATCAATGTCTATAGCGAAGTAGGAAGAGGAACCCAATTTAAAGTTTATTTTCCAGCAACTAACACAACTACAACAGATCCAGAAGCTACGGAGCGTTATGAACTGCCCAGAGGTCACGGAGAATGGATTCTTGTGGTTGATGATGAACCAGCCATTCGAGAAGTGACTAAAACATCCCTAGAAGCCTATGACTATCGGGTACTCACTGCCAACGATGGGATTGAAGCGATCGCACTCTATGCCCAGCATCGCGCGGAAATTAATGTCGTGTTAATTGATATGATGATGCCTACGATGGATGGTCCAACCACCATCCGCGCCCTACAAAAAATGAACCCGCAGGTCAAAGTTATTGCCGTGAGCGGACTGGTTTCCAACCATAAGCTCCCAGCGATCGCAGGTGGCGTCGTCAAAAGATTTTTGTCGAAGCCCTACACCGCAGAAGATTTGTTGAAATCTATTCACGAGCTTCTAAGTTAGCGATCGACCATCCCAGCATCAAATCAGCGGGCGAGGATTTGTCTTTTCGCATCTTTCTACTTCTTGCACGTAATTCTTGTAACAATAGTTCTCAATGCGGCTAATTCGAGAAGTACTTATGCTCACCCAAGAAAAACAACAACGCAACTGGCAACCTATCATTAAGCAATTTGAGGCAGCTATCGGAAAAAACGGCGTCGTGCAGCGTCGTGAGGAGTTAATAACCTACGAGTGCGATGGTTTAACTAGCTACCGACAAAAACCTGCCCTCGTTGTGCTACCGCGCACCACAGAAGAAGTCGCAGCGGCAGTGAGGATATGCGACCAAAATCAAATTCCCTGGGTTGCACGCGGTGCTGGCACTGGACTTTCTGGTGGAGCCTTGCCTGTAGAAGATTGCGTGCTAATTGTTACTGCATTGATGCGAAAAATCTTGAGCATTGACTTAGAAAATCAGCGGGTTGTGGTGCAACCAGGAGTAATTAATAACTGGGTAACACAAGCCGTTAGCGGTGCCGGATTTTACTATGCGCCTGACCCTTCCAGCCAGATTGTCTGCTCGATTGGTGGTAACGTTGCAGAAAATTCTGGAGGCGTCCACTGTCTCAAATATGGTGTTACCACCAACCACGTTTTAGGTTTAAAACTAGTTCTCCCCGATGGCTCTATTGTAAACGTGGGAGGACAAATTCCCGAAATGCCTGGTTACGATTTAACAGGTTTATTTGTTGGTTCTGAAGGCACACTAGGTATCGCTACAGAAATTACTCTGAGAATCCTTAAAACGCCGGAATCAATTTGCGTTCTTTTAGCAGATTTTACCAGTGTCGAAGATGCTGGAGCCGCTGTATCAGATATTATCAGCGCTGGGATAATTCCAGGCGGTATGGAAATTATGGATAATATCAGCATCAACGCTGTCGAAGATGTTGTAGCCACAGGTTGTTATCCCAGAGATGCTGCCGCTATCTTATTAGTCGAAATAGATGGCTTAGAAGTGGAAGTGGCGGCAAATAAACAGCGTATTTCGGAAATTTGCACCACCAATGGAGCGCGTAGCATCACCACGGCAAACGAAGCGGAAAAGCGTCTAAAACTATGGAAAGGACGGAAAGCAGCCTTCGCAGCAGCAGGCAAACTCAGCCCTGATTATTATGTCCAAGATGGGGTAATTCCCCGGACTCAAATGCGATTTGTACTGCAAGAAATTGAAGCATTGAGCCAAAAATACGGCTATCGTATTGCTAACGTCTTTCATGCTGGAGACGGGAATCTTCACCCACTCATTCTTTATGATAATTCGATTCCTGGGGCATTGGAACAGGTGGAAGAATTAGGGGGAGAAATTCTTAAACTTTGCGTAGAAGTAGGCGGAAGCCTTTCTGGGGAACACGGGATTGGTGCAGATAAAAAATGCTATATGCCGCAAATGTTTACCGAAACGGATTTAGAAACAATGCAATGGGTGCGCCAAGTATTTAATCCCAAGGGTTTGGCTAATCCAGGTAAAATATTTCCTACTCCCCGCACCTGTGGCGAAGCTGCACACGCTCAGTCTCAAAAGCACTTTGAGTCAGTTGATGTATTTTAATTCATTAACCAAGAGCAAATGATTCGCTAAGAAATTTGGGGAAATATGCGATCGCGCTACAATCTAGACACAGAAAGATGCTCTAATTTGCAATCTAGATGGGAGTCTTTACTACAACCGTTTCAGGTTGAGCAAAAGATTGCTCAGAAAGTGTTGCTTGACTTATTCAAGGCTTACTCCAGTGATGGTAGATATTATCATACTTTGGAGCATATAGAACAAGTTTTAGCAACGCTTAACGATTTGCGATCGCTATCCCAAAACTATGCAGCAATTGAATTTGCAGCTTGGTTTCACGATGCAGTTTATAACCCAAAAGCTAACGATAATGAGGAAAAAAGTGCAGAATATGCAGCGATGATTTTGAAAGGGTTAGACATTCCCTCATCAACTATAGAGGTTGTATATTCTTTAATTAGAAAAACCAAATACAATCAAAATATAGACGGTATTGATAGCAAAATTTTTATAGATGCAGACCTTTCTATATTAGGAGCATCGGCTACTAAATACAGAATATATGCTCAAGCAATTAGAAAAGAGTATTTATGGGTCTCTTCCACAAAATACAGAACAGGTAGGAAACAAGTATTGCAGAGCTTTTTAAACCGAGAACGAATATATTTTACTGAAAAAATGTTTGTTGCTCTAGAACAACAAGCTAGGCAAAATATTAAAGAAGAAATGGAATTGTTATGAAAAACTGTAAGAGCGCTCGCTCAATCCGGTGAAGTTCTTCTAGAGCCAAGGATGCTGGTGCTATTCAGAAAAATAAATATGGGAAAAAACTAAAAATAAATTTCAGACAAAATGCGAATTTGCTTTATTGGTGACTCTTTTGTAAACGGAACTGGCGATCCAGAGTGCCTCGGTTGGACGGGAAGAATTTGTGCAGCAGCACGAAAGCAAGGTTATGACATTACTTATTACAATCTTGGGGTACGGGGGGAAACCAGCGCAGATATTAGATCCCGTTGGCTAGGTGAGGTTACTTGTCGCTTGCCTAAAGAATATGATGGCAGGATTGTTTTCTCGTTTGGTGTCAATGACACCACCCTGGAAAATGGGAAGACTCGTGTGGAGTTAGCGGATTCCCTAGAGAATTGCACGGAAATTCTTGAAGTTGCACGGCAAACATTTCCAGTCTTGATGGTGGGAGCGCCACCCGTTGCAGAGATTGAGCAAAATTTGAGGATCGCTGGTTTGTCCGAGCAGTTAGCTCGTTTGTGCCGCGATCGCAATGTGCCTTATTTAGATGTTTTTACTCCTTTACAGGCGTCATCGGTGTGGATCGGTGAGGCAACAGTGAATGATGGCGCTCACCCCGGTGCTGCCGGTTATGCCGAATTTGCTCACTTAGTACAAAGTTGGTCTGCGTGGTTATCGTGGTTAAAATAGCTCAACTCACATCTTGCGCCAAGCTCTCAGAATGGAATTCTAAGGCGATCTCATTCTAGCTAGGAAAGCGCGAACCAACTGAAAATAAAGGGTTTTGTAACCTGCTCCCAGCAGGTTTTGTTTGTGTAACTGTGTTTCAACAGCCTAGAGCAAGATGTAACTTCATGGCGAAAAGTTCAATATTTCTTAGAAAACCCAGAAGTAGAGATAACTGAGCCAATAAATCAAGTTCACTGCAATGAGTAGTCCTTTGCCGATGTAGGAGTGAACCATCCCGAAGACGTAAACGGTTGCTACCAGCACCAGCAACCGCTCAACGAAAGAAACAATCGTGCCGTATTTGTTAGTATCCCAATAAGAGATAGGACTGATAAAACGATAGTCGCTGAAGGGCAAAAAATGCCTGTGCGCGTCATCGCTGTGGACGGGTAAATCTCCGAGGGAATGCAGCACCATGCTCAGAAAGACGATTTCAAGGGGTTTCCACCCGTAGTAGCGAGCGATCGCTACCCCAATTAAAGCCAATGGAATTGAATGAAACAGGTGGATAATATTTTGCCAAAAGGGTTGGTAATAAGCGGTTGACCAGATTTGGCGTTCTGGTAGGCGTTGAATATATCTCGCCACAAGGTAGAAAACAAAAATTGGAATATCGGGTAATATAGCGCCCAACACGATTAGGAGATTGAAGTGCGATTGTTGCGGTTTAGCGAGAATGCCGAGATTGAGAATGGCATGGCTGGGCGTATTCACGATTATTCTTGGAATTGGTTTGATTGGTTTTGTCTTTGGTATCCTCCAGGCTGGCTGATTTTATTCAACCGCCACTGGCAACACTATCACGCCGATCCCGATGGTTGGAATTGGCTGGAGTATGGATTGTTTCTCATTCCTGGGGGATTTTATTTGGCGTTGCTGATTCGTTGGATACGTCTCGGCTTTCGTTCACCCCGCCGGGGAGAAGGGGAGTTCGATCCAAATTATCAGCAGGCTTTCCGAGATGAAGTGCTGGCTCCGATTGTGAAATATTATTTCCAAGGAGAGCTACAACAACTCGAAAATTTGCCTCAAACTGGGCCATTGATTGTATCAATGAACCATGCGGGAATGTGTTTTCCTTGGGATATTTTGGGATTAGCAACGCTCTTAAGCCAGACACGGGAATGGGTTGTGCAACCGCTGGCGGGTGTTTCGTTGTTTGAACATCCCTGGGTGATTTGGTGGCTACCTCCAGGATGGTCGCAAGTTCTAGGTGGCGTTAGGGCAGAAGCTGATGAATTTGAAGCGGCGGTGGCTCAAAAAACCATCTTACTATACGCTCCGGAGGGCATACGCGGGCCGGGAAAAGGGTGGAAAAGGCGTTATCAGTTAGATACTTTTCATCCAAGTTTTATCCAGTTAAGCGATCGCTATCGCATTCCGATTCTGCCCGTTGCTTGCATTGGCAATGAATCTTTGCATCCTTGGGCAATCAATCTCAAAAAATTTGCAAGAGCCATCTACTTGCCTTTCTTGCCTGTCTCTTTTTTGATGTTCGCCTTTATTCTCTTCCCATCAATGGGTGTTTGGGCGATGCGAAGTCGGCTGCGTTATTTTATTGAGCCTCTCTATCAAACTTGGTCAACAGAAGTTGTTGAAGACGAGCAACTTCCAGAACCCAAAACTTCTACGCGGCAAGAGCGAAACGCTGCTTATCGACACGCCCAACTATTACAAGAAAAGCTGCAAAGTCAAATTAACCAACTTCTGAGGAAAAAGTAATCTAGGTTTGATTTGCATTCAATGAGTTTTTATAAGAAGTTAGTTAGAATTCAACTTCTTAGCTTGTAAAATAATCGGAGATAAGACCGCTTTATCTTGTTCCGCAGGCACGGCTTTTCGCCATGCAGTGATTCCACCTGATAAGACTGCCATCTTCAACCCCGTTCCCTCTAACATCCAGTAGGCTTTAGTTGAACGGGTTCCTTTGGTGCAATATAGCACTACCGTTGGTTCGGGTTGATTGGGTTGAACGCTCTTTTTCACCAATGCCTTAACGCGCTCAACTCCTATCCCCGTTTCAATCTGAGTCAGAGGTACTAGTGGAGTTTGAGCAATATGATCTTCAGCGTACTCCTCTGGCGATCGCACATCAATAAGGAACACTGGCTTTAGTTTTCCCTGCTGCAACTGCGCTACCGTCACTTTGTTTGCATATTTGCCAGTTGCGATCGCTTGGATGTCGATGTCTGCGATCGCGATCGCCGCACCTATTGCACCAACACTAACAGCGACAACCGCTAAAATTACAGGTAAAGGACGTAAACGACTGGTTATTTTAGTCAGTATTTTCATAAATTTTCCGATGAATCGCACCTCAACCTCACTACCATAGCAACCGTAATACCGGGATGTCATTAGCTACAATTAGAAATAAAAATCCTGAAATATAAAATTTTTCATTATATATTCTCTATTTTTATAGCTTGATTCATAAACTTTTTTCGTTTAAAAAACGGGTAGAGTATTTGTCCAAAGTACCCCGAAGGTACAGGATCGGATATCCCATACTTCTCAGGCATTGTCCCCCTAGGCATATAGAGGGTGCCAAATACTAAATCTAAAATTGGAAGCTGAGCCGCAAAGTTTTTGTCATAGAACTTTCGCTCAGCAGTGTGATGCCAGTGATGAAATTCTGGAGTAGCAATTATCCACCGAAGCCATCTAAATCTAATCTTGATATTCGCATGGATAAAGAAGGCTTCAAAAGCACCAAAAAGAAAAAATACAGCGAATGTTTCTTTAGTGAAGCCTAATATGTATAGCGGGACTATCTGAAAAATTTTTGTAAATATTTGGTCAATGGGATGCAGACGAACCGTTGCCAACCAGTCCATCTGTTCTACGCTATGGTGAATCGCATGGAATTTCCACAACCAAGGAATCTTGTGAGTAAGTTTATGAGCAATGTAATATCCAGTATCGGCGATTAAAATTGCTTCTATGAACTGCAACCATACAGGCTGAGAGGCAACTTTTATTTGTAATTCTGAGTTCATTAAGCTTTTGAGGAGATATCCGATTAATATTTCACTAATTGCGATTCCTGCGGTTCTGCCAACAAAGTAACCAATAAAATAATGGATGGCATCTGTTTCCCATCCTTTACGAAATATCTTCTGTTTGTGTAAAAAAAATATTTTTTCTATGGGGACTAATATAAACAGCAGCAAAAAAAAGCCTTTAACAACATCAGGAAGCATAACTTTTAGGCATTATTGATTAATTATGGTGGGCATTGCCCACTAGACACCTTTTTAGGATTTAGAGAGGCTGGATAGTGTCTTCTGAGTGTATCTCTATACAAGTATCCGACGAAGTAGTAGACATATCATAAATGGCGAAGATACAGAGCGTGAACAAGGCTCCAAGACCCAGCGCCCCGAGAATTCCTATTAAGACGAAGAGTGGCTTTAGGTCGTGACTAAGATGATTTCGCGATAACTGCTCTTTAGAAGCCGCATTCGTTGCTGTATCTTCAGTTGTTTCTTCAGCTTGAATGGGTAGATTTAATTGTGAAGATATCTTGGCTGACTCTTGTTCTTCTTTATCCTTAAGCTGCATGATTACCTCCGGTGAATCACTTGATTTGGAAGATTGCCATTTCAGGCGATCGCTATATTTTTTAGGTGTGGCACTATGGTATCGAATGAGTATTAGAACCGCAAGCGAGGACACCTTTTTGGTAAGTCGGCTCTGCGGGGAGTTGGTTAGTAGGAGTATCTGTCTCGCATAATATTGCTAACGTTTCTTTGTTATTTTTAGCTGCCTTTTTGTCTACCTTGGATGCAGGTACTATGAAGACAGCCCCAACATAGCTCTTCAGCGGTTTTGAGGCAGTTTTTTGAGCGATCGCGTAGTTGAAGACTGCCGTTTTTGTGGCTCGAACGGAATATTCGTAATTTTTTGTTTTAGATTGAACACCTAACCCTAGTTTCGGAATTGAAGCCACAAAAGCACCATTTTCTAGATAGTAGGCTTGCTGTGCTCTATTCATTGAGCCGATATATTGTTTCCCTTCTGATTGACCAGCTTTGCCTCCACAGCTCACAGCGCTAGGAAGTGCTATAGCTACCAAAATACCAACAATGCTAATGACAACGACAACCAAAAGCGCAATCAAGACATTACCCTGGTTGTCATTTCTATTTGACAAATATTGTAACCACTTAGCTCTAAAATAGATATTCATATTCTATCTTTTCAAGTAAACAAACCCCGGATATTTTTTTGTGTTTTGCGTAGGTGCAAAGTCCAAAATGCTTGAATAAGTATTCACTAGCAAGATGAGAAATTCCTGAAAAGTTTAGATTTTGGCCTGCTTAGATACCAATCCATAATCTAACCTTTCTTCCGAGTTAGCCTTAAGACTAATAACGGGAGATTTTTGTGGTGTTAGAACCGCAAGCGACTTCGCCATTTTGATAAGCTGGTTCTACAGGCTTGATTGCACCGGGAGCATTCGCTTGACACAGAATCCTTACTGTAGTTAAGTCTCGGGAATGATTGTCCGGTACGATGAATACAGCCCCAACATAGCTCTTCAGGGGTTTTGAAGCAGTTTCTTGAGCGATCGCGTAGTTAAATACCGCTGTTTTTGTTGCACGAATAGAATATTCATAATCTTTTGTTTTACTTGGAATACTTAGACCGAGTTTCGGCAGAGAAGCAACAAAAGTATTATTTTCTAAATAGTAAGCTTCTTGTCCTCTGTTTATAGAGACGATATAGATTTCTCCTTGCGATCTCTTGTTATTGGCTGTGTTGGCACAATTCAAAAAAATAGGCAAAGCCATAACTGCCAAAACACCAAAAATTATTATAAGAATCAGAATTCCAATGTAGAAGGCTATACCTTCATTTTTATGTTTTTTAAATAAAAAGTGTAACCACTTAGCTCGGAAATAGATGCTCATCATCTTCACTTTTGTCAAGTAAATAAACCCAATATACTTTTTTGTGTTTTGCATACACGCAAAGCACAAAAAGCTTTAATAAGTATTCACTGGTAGAATGAGAAGTTCCTGAAAAGGTTAGATTTGGGATTGCTTAAGTGTCAATTCCCAATCTAACCTTTCTTCCGAGTTAGCCTTAAGGCGAATAACGGTAGATTTCTGTGGTGTTGGAGCCGCAAGCAACTGCGCCATTTTGATAAGCTGGCTCTACAGGTTTGATTGCGCCAGGGGAATCCGCTTGGCACAAAATTGTTACTGTTGTCTCACGGTTAGCAGCTTTAGATTTGACCTCAGTAGCTGGTATTACAAACACAGCCCCAACGTAACTGTTATTTCCTTTACTTTGGGATATCCCGTAACTAAAGGCAGCCGAAGAAGTGGCACGGGTTGAATATTCGTAGTCGTCACCCTGCTTTTGAAGGCGGATTCCTAACTTATTAAAGTCGTTAGCAAAGGACTTTTTTTCAGAAAAATGGGCTTCTTGAGCTAAGTTAATTGACTCAATATTTTCTTCCACTGCTGATTGCTTAACTGGGCCACATTTCAACATAGGGGGAAACCCGAGTGCGAAAGCAATGGGATTACCTACCAATACCAAACTCCCTATCGTTATTACACCCGTTGCGAAAAAGAGTATGTTTCTTCGCTGTTTGAGGGAATCTTGCCAATTGTAAAGAGACGATGAATCTGTTTGTGTAGACGCCGCAAATTTACGGATTGGTTCGGTTTTAAAAAGATGTTGTTTGGTTTTGGCTGTGGTCTTTCCCAAGGTTCGTTCCTTTTAATTTTTCTGTTGTATTGTTGCGCCCTTCTAAACCAATTGTTTGGTCTGAAACTGTTTTAACTCACTGGGTGCGATCGCGCCATACTCGGTAATCACTGCTGAAATTAATTCAGCGGGAGTGACATCAAATGCTGGATTGTAAAACTCCACGCCAGCAGGAGTAAGAAGCGTATCGCCAACTTGGTAGATTTCCGAAGCGTGGCGCTCTTCAATCGGAATTTTGCTGCCAGAAGACAACTCAAAATCAATCGTAGAGAGGGGTGCGGCAACAAAGAAAGGAACATTGTGAGCCTTGGCAACCAGTGCAAGACTGTAAGTGCCAATTTTATTAGCAGTGTCACCATTTGCGGCTATCCTGTCAGCACCGACAACGACTGCATCAATTAAACCCTGTTTCATACAGTGAGCTGCCATACTATCGGTAATCACCGTAACTGGAATGCCTTCTTGGACGCATTCCCAAGAAGTCAGCTTCGCACCTTGCAAGCGGGGACGAGTTTCATCAGCATAGACTCGCGCCAGACGCCCATCTCGCCACGCAGAACGAACAACGCCCAAGGCAGTTCCATAGCCAGCAGTTGCCAAGGCTCCAGCGTTGCAGTGAGTCAGAATAACCAGTTTATGAGGCTTGGAGGGTAAAGCTTTTAAACCGTGATCGCCGATTGCCTGACAAGTTTGCAAGTCTTCTGCATTAATCGTTTTAGCAGTGGTGAGTAAAATGGATTTAATTTCTTCTACCGTTCCGAGAGACTCATAGGCAGTTCGCAACATCCGCGCGATCGCCCAAAATAAATTAACCGCAGTTGGACGAGTTTGCCGTAACATCTCGGCAATTTGCTCCAACTTGGTCAAAAATTCCTCGCGCTTGTCTGTCTGAATCTCTCTTGCCCCCAGGTACATCCCATAGGCAGCCGCAACACCGATAGCCGGTGCCCCCCGGACAATCATCGTTTTAATCGCCTGCGCCATATCTTCGCAGCAGCTGATTTCGACAAACGTGTACTCGGTAGGCAGGCGGTTTTGGTCGATGAGCAAAACGCGGTCTTGATTCCAAATAACCGGAAAAACTTGAGTTTTGGTAGACATATTGGCGGTGAGTTGCTAGTTATCAATATGATAGTTTCTAACAACTTAGCCGATATTTACCCGACTAACTGCTTTTTTACCTCGTGCTTTCTCCCGAAAACTTAGGGTGATTTTGTCTTAACGCAAAAGAACACCAAGGAAAGCTCAGACTACACCCAAAGCGCAACCGATATCATTGCGTACCTCTGCGTTAGCGAAGCGGCGCGACAGCGCTTACCTCTGCGTACCTTTGCGTTAAAAAAACCTACCTTTAACTCATCACTGCTGACAGTTGAGGGCTAAAAGATTTCCGCACTCGCTCGGCAATTTGAGCCGGTGTCAGACCCAGTTCCGCCATCGACTGTTCTGGCGTAGCATGATCCACTAATACATCAGGCACGCCAAGTCGCGTTATCGGCACCATCAGATGATTATCCAGCAAGCTTTCCGCCACAGCCGAACCAAAGCCGCCAATGATGCAGCCTTCTTCCAGCGTCACCACCCGACCAATCTGCTGAGCCAGAGGCAAAATTAACTCAGTATCCAGCGGCTTAGCAAAACGGGCATTCACAACAGTCGCTTCAATCCCATGCTCGCTCAAAATCTCCGCTGCCTGCATGGCGGGATATACCATCGAGCCATAACCCAGGATCAAAACATCATCGCCTTGGCGCAAAATTTCTGCTTTGCCAATGGGTAGTTCTTCCCAGCCTTCTTCCATCAGGGGCACCCCGTAGCCATTGCCGCGAGGATAGCGCATGGCAATCGGACCATCGGTGTAGTTAACGCCAGTCACGATCATCTGCTGCAATTCAGCTTCATCTTTAGGTGCCATCAGCACCATGTTCGGGAGACAGCGCAAATAAGCGATATCGTACATCCCTTGGTGCGTGGGACCATCAGCACCGACAATCCCGGCGCGGTCAAGACAGAAAAAGACGGGTAATTTTTGAATGCAGACATCGTGAACGATTTGGTCGTAGCCGCGTTGCAGAAAAGTAGAGTAAATCGCGACGACGGGTCGCATCTCTTCACAAGCCAAACCGGCGGCTAAAGTAACCGCGTGTTGTTCGGCAATGCCGACATCAATGTATTGCTTGGGCAGTTTGCTGGCGAGTTTGTCTAAACCCGTGCCAGTCGCCATTGCTGCTGTGATGCCGACAATTTTGGGATTATTCTCCGCGAGTTTAACCAGCGTGTGGGAAAAAACTTTGGCGTAAGAGGGAGGCTTGGGTTTGCTGGAGGGAACCGCTTTACCAGTAGCCAGGTTAAAGGGGGATTGTGCGTGGTAGCCGACTTGGTCTTTCTCAGCGATTTCGTAGCCTTTTCCTTTCACCGTTGCGACGTGAACCAAGACTGGTCCCTGCATCTTGTGCGCTTGCTTGAAGGTGGCAATCAGTTCCTCTAAATTGTGACCATCCACTGGTCCCATATAAGTAAAGCCGAGTTCTTCAAATACCGCCCCTACCTTAGGAACTGCCAGACGCTTCATCCCTTCTTTCACCCGTTCCAGTTCTGGGGTCAGGGATTCACCCACAAAGGGAATATGCTTGAATTGCTCCTCCAGATTATCTGTAATAAACTGCATCGGCGGACTGAGACGCATTTTGTTCAGATAGCGAGGAATCGCGCCGACGTTGGGCGAAATTGACATTTCGTTATCGTTCAGCACCACCAGCAGGTTAGTTTTGGGCAAGTGTCCGGCATGGTTAATCGCTTCCAACGCCATACCGCCTGTGAGCGCCCCATCGCCAATTACCGCCACGACTTTGAAGTTCTCACCTTTAAGGTCTCGCGCCATCGCCATACCCAAAGCCGATGAAATACTGGTGGAAGCATGACCGGCACCAAAGTGATCGAATTTACTTTCGCATCGCTTGAGATAACCGGCGATGCCATCTTTTTGGCGCAGTGTGTGGAAGCGGTGATACCGCCCGGTGAGCAGCTTGTGCGGATAGGCTTGGTGCCCAACATCCCAGGTCACTTTATCGCGGTCTAAGTCTAGCGTTTGATACAAAGCGATTGTCAGTTCTACGACCCCCAATCCCGGTCCCAAATGACCGCCGCTGGTGGCTACAGTTTGGAGATGCTTTTCCCGAATTTGACGGGCAATTTGCTGAAGTTGACGAATTGATAGACCGTGCAACTGGTTGGGATGAGTAATTTCACTCAAATGCATTCCAGATTTCCCTATAAGCTTAAGGATCGGATTTTAGTTATCTCTTTAAACTGTAATGGATTTGGGGGAACGAACCGAATGATTACGGTAGACAAGGCGGGTTTAGTCTGCGTAACCGTTAGGGACACGGAAGCCCCCTCGCTGTTACCCGGATTGTTAGCGGGATGCACAATATCCGATGAAATCCTTAAATTACAAAAATTCTGGATGTAGAGACCAATGCTTAACTTTTATCAATTAGAACAGCAAATCGAAGAACAGATGAAAGCCTCCGCTATCCCAGGTGTGGCGCTTTCGGTTGTCCAAAATCGGGAAGTCATCTATGCCAGGGGTTTTGGTGTCACCAGCGTGGAAGATGGCTCAATCCCCGTGACGCCGCAAACTCTGTTTCGGATTGGTTCTGTCACCAAGCCGCTCACTGGTACTGCGGTGATGCGGCTGGTTGAGACTGGTAAGCTTGACCTCGATCGGCCCATTAAAGATTACATTGATTGGTTCGCCCTCAGTGAGGAGGGAGCCGCCGAACGCATCACCCTACGGATGCTAATGACTCATACTTCTGGACTCCCTACGGATGCCCAAAACTATGGTCGGCGCGATCCAGAGGGACTTGAGGCTTACGTCCGAGACCAGATACCGAAGTACCCGATTATTGCACCTCCCGGCAAGCTGTATTCCTATAGCAACCCCGGCATTATGGTGGTTGGTTATATTGCTGAAGCTGTCAGCGGTAAGCCATTTACACAACTGATGCAAGAGTTGGTTTTTGACCCTTTGGAGATGCAACGCACGACATTCGATCCGACGGTGGCGATGACTTATCCGATTGCTCAATCGCACGACCAAAATGAGGATGGGACGTTAAGGGTGGATCGCCGTTTTGCTGATAATACAGCTGGCTATCCGGCGGGATTTATCATTTCCACGGTGCTGGATTTGGCAAACTTTGCGATGATGCACATGAACGAGGGTTGTTTTCGCGATCGCCAGATCCTCTCACCCCAGTCGGTTGCCCAAATGCAAACACTTCATGCAGACTGGTATACGGCGGAAGGGGCGGGATATGGACTGACTTTCATGGTTGATCCCTACAAGGGGATACGTCGAATCGGACACAATGGTGCAATTAGCAGCTTTGGTAGCTGGTTCCTCATGGTTCCGGAGGCTGATGTTGCAGTTTCGCTGGTGTTCAACCGTCGTGCCCCTGACTTTGCTGCTTACAAAATCGTCAACCGAATCTTTGATGAACTCCTGAATCTGCCAAAGCAGGCACCGAAGCCGCAAGCGATCGCGCCCGATACCGCGTTATGGTCGCAGTATACAGGATTATATTTGGGGCCTCAGACGGGTTTGCTCAAGATTCAGGTGGTGGATGGTCAGCTGATGCTTGAATTAAACGAGCAGGTAATGCCTTTACAGGCGCTCAAAAAAGACCTTTATTTTGCACAAAAGCCAGATAGCCAAGATAAAATTCCTGTCGGTTTTATCCTCGAAGCAACAGAACCGACACGGTATATTATGGTCAACTCTTCACCCTGCGAACGCATCGAACTCGATGCTTCGTTTGTGCCGGATTTCTCGGCTTGGGCATCTTATGCGGGCAGCTACACGTCATATCTAGATACGCTGACTATCCATGTTGAGGCAGATCGCGTGTTCCTCCACACCAAAATGTTCAACCAAGATGTGCCCTGCATCCTGATAGATAACACCCACTTTGCTTGCAAATTCGGTCTAATTGAAGTGCAAGTTGCGGAGGATGGCGTTGCGCGATCGCTTAACTTAGGAAATTATTTCATCTTTACCCGCTGTTAAATCATCCCAATTGCTCTGTTGATTTCAGCCAAAACAATAGTTGCGTCATCTGGCAATTCTCTAGTTCAATCCACACTTCTGTAAAGATAACGACCGAATCTGCTATAAGATTTGGTCAGTAGCAAAGAGTTGAGAACCAATCCGAGTGACTCATGCAATCGGGGAAAACCTAGGCGGGTAGCTGCGTTTGAGATGGCGGAAATTTTTCAAGTTGGCAGCCAGGTAATTCAGGCACATGAGATTCCGTCTTTGTTGAGCCGTTATCAGTTGCTGCCCCAGTTTTTGCAAGGGATTATTATTGACGAAGCGATCGCGCTCTATTCTTGCACAGATATAGAGCGTCAATTGGCTGTAGAGCAGTTTGCCGCGCAGCACCAACTCACCTCCCCAGAAGCGCGAAAAGCTTGGGCGGTATCCCAAGGCATGACCTTAGAACAACTGGAAGACTTAGCTGTACGACCCTTGCTGCTAGAGAAGTTTAAGATGGCTACTTGGAGTTCAAAGGTCGAGTCTTATTTTATCGCTCGCAAAGCGAGTCTCGACCAGGTAGTGTGTTCCTTAATTCGTACCAAAGATATGGGAATTGCCCAGGAAGTCTACTTTAGAATTCAGGAAGGAGAGCAATCTTTCGCAGAGTTAGCTAGAGAATATTCCCAAGGAACAGAAGCTCACACTGGGGGAGTCATTGGCCCGGTAAGTTTGAGTGCTTTGCATCCAGCGATCGCAAAAATGCTATCCATTAGTCAGCCGGGACAGTTATGGCCTCCTACTCGTCTGGAAGAGTGGTATGCAATCGTTCGACTTGAAAAGTTCTTGCCAGCACAGCTAGATGAACAAATGCGCCGTCGATTGATTGACGAAATGTTTAATAACTGGCTCAAAGAGCGGATGCAACAAGTCGATTTATTACAGTTTATCGAGCCTTCAGTCTCGGATTCAGCGTGACTTTAAAGGCAAAGTTGATGTAAATTGATTGCCCCCCAATTTAGCGGGGGTTGGGGGATCAAAACGGGACTTGCAAATTCAAGAAGACTTGTATATACACGGTAGCTGTGGACGGGGAGCGGTAGCAGGGTGGTTTCATTTATTAAAAGAAATTTCCGTAACGTTGATTTTGGTTGGCGGTAGGGGCTTTTTGATTGCCATATCCCTACAAAATGTCGCAATGCCTCGAAATTTTCTAAGGATTGTATGAAACCACCGTGCAGTAGACGGGGTGGGGTCTCCCTGTCTGACTTTAAGGTAGCCCCGCAGCAGGGTTCGCCCTCCCAAGATAGAGGGTGGTTGCCGACAAGTATTAGCCAACTTTTTGCCGCTCTCAGTATATCTACAGAGATAGCGATTTCTTAGTACCAGGATGGTTTATGAAGATTGCGTGAATTTACGGCAACTTCATCCCAGCTTAATTTATACTTAGAATTAATTATCAGGGTTTGTTAACATCAACTGAATATCTTTAGGGTGGCGCTATTTAGGCTAAGGAAAGTTTGAAATCCTGCCCTTGGCACTGAGATAAGTGCTGATGATGTTGGCTACAAACAACCAATTTTCTGGAGAGATAGATTTTGCCAAAGTATCTGTTTTACCACAAGTAGGTTGGCTCAATTTGACCTGCCGAGGGAAAGAGTAATCTCTGCGGAGAAACAGTAGTATGGCGATCGCTCCTGAAAAATGGAATTTAGCGATCGCCATACTACTCCCACTTGACTTCACAGTTCTAGACAACCATTGAAAATGAAAAGAGACTTATATGGCTCCGACAACGCTTGCTGCTGGTGACATCGCCATTATCGGTTTCAATTTTGACGATCCCGATCAACTTGCCTTTGTTTTACTAAAAGATATTGCTTCTGGAACTGCAATTCACTTTACAAATAAAGGTTGGCAAAGCAGCAACGAATTTAGAAAGGGTGAAGGAACCCTGACTTGGACAGCAAATAGAAACTACTCGGTTGGCGAAATTGTCAATCCGGGCGTTGGTTCAATGAAACTTTCAAGTGATGGAGATCAAATCCTTGCCTACCAGGGTTTGGCAACAGCTCCCACTTTTATTTATGCAATTAATAGTAACGGTTCGGAATGGGCAGAGAATGCGACCAGTAACAATAACTCTGCATTACCGCCAGGATTAACAAACGGATTAACGGCGGTATCTATCCCAGAAATTGATAACGCAACTTATAACATTACTAACGGCACTTCCGGAACTAAAGCAGAGTTACTTACAAAAATCAGCAACCCAGCGAATTGGACAGGCAATAATACCCAACGGTTGACGATGCCCAGTAGTGCCTTTACAGTGACAAATACTGGCAGTGGAATAACAGAATCCCTTAATTTGACTGTTGACTCCGCCACCTTCTCAGAAGCCGCAGGTGCAGGTGCTGCCACTGGAACTGTTACCCGAACCGGAGACTTATCAAAGCCAGTCACGATTAACTTACTCAGCAGTGACACTAGCGAAGCTACCGTTGCGACAACTGTAACCATTCCAGCAAATCAGGCATCAGCAACCTTCGCAATTGATGCGGTGAACGATCCGTTTGTAGAGGGTTCTCAGACAGTGACATTAACAGCTTCTGCAACCCAATATATTAGCGGCACAATTACCGTAACCGTAACTGACGACGAACTAGAAGCTGGTAATCTTCGCATCCATGACATTCAAGGTGCTAGCCATACATCGCCATTGGTGGGTCAGTTGGTTTCCAAAGTCCCTGGTATCGTCACCGCAGTAAAGTCAAATGGATTTTATCTGCAAGATCCTAATCCAGACACGAATGATGCTACCTCCGAGGGGATTTTCGTCCTCACTTGGATAACTCCCAAAGTCAGTGTTGGGGACTCCATTCTGGTTAGCGGGATTGTTGATGAATTCATTCCTAGCGGTTCTGATAGCAGCAGTCTCTCCACAACTCAAATTATTGTGGGGAATGCAGGGATTGCAACAATTTCCAAGGGCAATCCTTTACCTAGTAGCACTATTTTGGGTGAGGGCGGGCGCACGATTCCAACTCAAGTGATTGATGATGATGGATTAGGTATATTCAACCCGACGCAAGACGGCATTGACTTCTACGAAAGCCTAGAAGGAATGCGGGTGCAGGTGAATAATGCGGTAGCGGTAGGGCCTACCAATGATTTTGGTGAAATTCCCGTCCTGGCTGACAATGGTGTGAATGCTAGCACCCGAACGGACAGGGGCGGTATTGTAGTTCAGCCGGGGGATTTTAACCCGGAACGGATTATTATCGACGATGCCATTATTAACGGTGAACCTCAAGTAAATGTGGGCGACACCTTCACTGGTTCCATCACTGGCGTCATCGACTACAGCTTTGGCAATTATAAACTTCTCAACACTGCACCTTTACCTAACGTCATTTCGGGAAATTTAGCACGGGAAACAACTGCATTAATAGGAAGTGCTGACCAGTTGACGGTTGCTAGTTTTAACGTCGAGAATCTCAATCCTGCTGATGATAACGCTAAATTTAGTAGCCTTGCGAATATTGTTATCAACAACCTCAAATTACCAGACATTATTGGCTTGGAGGAAATCCAAGACAACAATGGTGCCACAAATGATAGTGTCGTTGATGCTAACCAAACTTACCAAACCCTAATAGATGCGATCGCATCTTTGGGTGGCCCGACTTACGAGTACCGTCAAATTAATCCGGTTGACGACCAAGATGCCGGTCAACCGGGGGGGAATATCCGCGTCGGCTTCCTCTTCAACCCGAATCGCGTTGAGTTTGTAGACCGTCCTGGCGGCACCTCCATAACCAACACCACCGTAAATAGCGGCACAGATGGCGTAGAACTTTCCGCTAGTCCGGGTCGCATTTTTGACACTAACCTTTCCAATGGTGACGCCTTTGCCAACAGTCGCAAGCCTTTGGTTGGGGAGTTTCTCTTCAAGGGCAACCAAGTATTTGTCATTGGCAACCACTTCAACTCCAAAGGTGGCGATCAACCTCTTTTCGGAAGTTCTCAACCGCCAATACTCACTTCAGAAGCGCAACGTCTACAGCAGGCCGCTACCGTTAATAACTTTGTCGATAGCCTACTGGCAATTGACCCCAATGCCAATGTCATAGTACTGGGGGATTTTAATGATTTTCAGTTCTCGAAGCCGTTAGAAGTATTGAAAGGAAACGACCTCACGAACCTGATTGATACTTTGCCGAAAAACGAACAATATTCCTACATTTTTGAAGGGAATTCTCAAGCACTTGACCACATTTTGGTCAGTAAAAATCTCAACACAACGGCAGAAATCGATGTAGTACATCTCAATGCCGAGTTTGCAACTCAAGATAGCGACCACGATCCGCTAGTCGCCCGTTTTACCTTACCAATCAATGGCAACGCAAGTTCTAATACCTTGGTTGGCAGTAATAGTAATAATCGTATTGATGGGAAAGCGGGGAACGATACCCTGATCGGACTGCAAGGAAATGATATCCTCACCGGCGGTGGAGACCAAGATATTTTTGTAATTCGCAGCGGCGATGGCATCGACACAATTACAGATTTCGGTGGCGTAGGAACGGGAAATCATCCATTCGCAGAGATAATTTCTGAAGTCGATACCCTCAAATTTGAAGGGGCTGGTTTAACTGCCAACAATCTACTTTTAACTCAAACGGGTAACGATTTAGCGATCGCATTCGATGGCGTTGATAACACGAAGGTTATCTTGAAAAATTTTACCCTCCAAGATTTCAATAACCTCCAACAATCTACAGGTGCGTCGGTAGACATCGGCAATATTCTCTTTAACGGACAAACGCAGATTCAGAAAAGCTTTGAAATTGCTAACGCTAACGAGGATCTCAAACAGATTTTCAACAAAAATACCGTCGCTTTCCTTAACGATTTGGATAACAACACCCAAGGTTTTGATGCTTCTAACGATGTTATTAACGGTCAAGGTGGCAATGATACGTTAGAAGGATTGGGTGGCGATGACTTGCTGCGTGGCGGGATTGGCAACGACACTCTATTAGGTGGAGAAGGAAACGATTACCTCGCCGGTGGCGACGGTGATGACTGGCTTAATGGTGGGATTGGTCAAAATACACTCTTCGGCGGTAATGGTAGCGATCGCTTTGTTGTATCGAATAACAGCGGCACAAACACGATTCTTGACTTCACGGATACTCAAGACCTCATCGTATTATCCGATGGTTTGAAGTTGGAGTATCTAACGATTACCCAAGGTACAGGTGCGAATGCAAACGATACTTTAATCGGTCTTGCAAACACAGGGGAACTATTAGCAACACTTACTGGAGTGCAAGCAAACATCCTGACCAGCGATGATTTCACCACGATCTAGTTAAGTGAAAATCAATTGGTAATCGTCTGTTGACCGTAATCGGACATCGTTCTGGTTAGGGTTTACGGATCTAAACCTCTATAACAAAAAGTTATATAAAGCAGAGATAAAGTGACAATGAATTTTTTATAAAGTTTTTGTCAAAATTTTTTCATCTTCCTAAAGTAGTAAACAATTAAAGTGTCAAATAAGTACAGAAAGAATTGAAATGTGCTAAAGACTACACTATAACTTTTCCAAGCAATGCAATTTTGAGATTGTTTGCATTTGTCCTCGGTCGATACACCTTTATCAACAAAATGTCCTCTCTAGCCAGATATTTGCAGGAATTTCGATAATTGAGGCTAAAAACGCTAGTTTATCAAAATTCCTGGAAACTATATGACAGCATCTACTGAGATTAATTCAGTTCACCAGCTATTGGCGACCTGAATATCTACAAACTGACGACTTTCTCTACGTTATTGAGCGACACGCTGGCGATCGCTCTGGTGTCTCTACTAATCTCAACCATTGATATTTACACCCAAACCTCATCATGCAAGACTTTTGGAATCATTCCTCCTCAAATCAAAAACCAAACCAAGCTGGTCAGGGCATTGCTGGTGAAAACTCTTCAGTGGTAGAGACTTCTCCTACCCAGCGAGTACAAAAGATAGTCTTCATTGACTCTACAGTTGAGAATTACCAGAGTCTCGCTGCTGGTGTGGAACCGGGGACGGAAGTATTTATCCTGAACCCAATGCAGGATGGAGTAGGGCAAATTGCACAAGTGCTGGCAGAACGCACCAACGTCACCAGCGTTCACATAGTTTCCCACGGGACACAAGGCAGTTTGCAACTGGGGTCAACCCAAGTCAACTCAAACAACCTCGCAGCATACACCAGCTCTTTGCAGCAATGGGCAAATGCTTTAACACCCGATGCAGATATTCTCCTGTATGGTTGCAATGTCGCAGGTTGGGAAACAGGGGCGGCTTTCATCCAACAACTCAGTCAGCTAACGGGTGCTGATGTTGCGGCTTCCAATGATGTGACGGGTAGCGCAGCTTTAGGCGGTGACTGGGATTTAGAAGTAGCTACAGGGAATATTGAAGCACCTCTGGCATTTAAGTCTGAGGCAATGCAGACATATAAATCGATTTTGCCAACTCCAGAGATTATAATCAACGAATTTCGGCGAGGTGGACAGTTTACAAATGATGAATATGTTGAACTTTTGCTGACACAAGACTTAAGTGCTACTCAACTTCAGAGTTATTTTGTAGGCGATTCAACTGGTACAACAGGCTCAAAGTTTTCAGCTTATAGATTCACCAACATGGTGAATATTGCTCCCATCTTCAAAGCAGGAACAATCATTGCGATTGGCGGCTCAATGGCAATTCCTGCCCAAGATATTACCTACAACCCTTTGCCGGTTGGAACTGATGCTGATTGGAACATCCAATTGCAGATTGGTGGTCAGTTCCTTTTTAATGACTTAGGGACAGGTGGCGATTTTGCAGCCTCAGATGTAGCTTGGGTAGATACTAGCAGCAATGGGTTCACCTCAATTGACTCTATTGCATGGCCTACTTCTGCTTCGGGAACATTTGGAAATTTGGCTAAGGTAAAAATTTCTGCGCCAAACAATGGTGGTAATGTCGAGTTCACCAGCGATATAACGGGTATTAATATCACTGGAAACTACGCCGTCAACAGTCCGGGTTCCCTTGGTTTACCTAACGGCGGCACCAATACAACTTATATCAATCAGCTGCGAAATCCAATCAATCCTAATCCTATTATCAGCCTGCCTGGTGCTGCCCTCTCCTACATCGAGAATAACTCTGCAATAGTTATTGACAGCACCGCCACTGTCACAGATAGCGACTCCTTCAACTTTGACACTGGGAAGCTGACAGTAGATTTTACAGCGGGTGGCACGGCATCCGACCGTTTAGCGATTCGCAACCAAGGTAACAGTGCTGGTGAAATTGGGCTAGATGGCACAATAGTCAAATACGGTGGAGTGCAAATCGGCACCTTCACAGGCGGGACTGGCACCACTCCTCTAGTCGTCACTTTCAACGCCAACGCCATACCCGCCGCCGCTACTGCACTGCTGCAAAACATCACCTATCAGAACGCCTCAGAGAACCCCAGCACCACTCCTCGCACCGTCCACTTTGTCGTTACCGATGGCGATGGTGGCACCAGCACCGCTGTTACTGAAACCATCAACGTTACATCTGTCAACGATGCGCCGATTATTGGTGCTTCAGTAATTAAATACGATGGTTCGTTAAATACCACGCCCGACACTCAAGGATTTACATACATTCCCGTTGGTAGTGCAACGCAAAGTGCCTCCGGTGGCGCAACTACCTTGGATACCACTGCCGACTCAGGCACTTATGCGGGCTATTCTCCTAACAGCGTGCCGAACCTGGATCGCACTACTGGTTACACCGTCAGCTTCACTGCCCAAGTTCTCTCAGAAGATCATACGACGAGCGGCACCGCTGATAAAAACGGCGATGGCATTGCTGATAGAGCTGGTTTCAGCATCATAGTTCTCAGCAGCGACAAAAAAGGCATCGAATTAGGATTCTGGGATGACGAAATCTGGGCGCAGGAAGATGGCACAACTCAGACAGATCCAAGTACAAATCCTTCTGCCAGCAACAACCAACTTCTGTTCACCCATGCTGAAGGCGCTACCTTCAACACTACTGCGGGTTTAATTCCCTACCAGCTGACAGTTCTTGGCGATACTTACACTCTCTCAACAGGTGGCACCACCATCCTTAGCGGTAAGCTGCGGGATTACACTGCTTGGGTGGGGGTGGGGCCTATCGATCCCTATGAAACCCCTAACTTCATTTTCTTTGGGGATGGTACTACCTCTGCCAGCGCCAAAGTAAAGTTATCAGATGTCTCAATTACAACTAACAGCAGCTTTGCACCCCAAACAGTTGCTGAAGATACCGATTTATCGATCGCAGGAGTTAGCGTATTTGACGTGGATGCGGGAAATACTGCTATCACCGTCACTCTAGAAGTCAACAATGGTGCTTTGACAGTCAACTCTACTGGGTTAACAGTCAATGGCAACGGCACGGGAACTGTCACCCTGACAGGCAGTCAAAGCAAGATTAACGCTAACTTAGCCGCCACAAACGGACTGCTATACAAAGGCAAGCAAGACTTTAATGGTAGCGACACGCTCAAGATTACAGCTAACGATGGTGCAGCTACTAGCAATATCAAAACGATACCAATTACCGTCACCCCAGCCAACGATGCCCCGGTATTAAATAATACTGGGAGTCCGGCACTAACAGCAATTAACGAAGATGTTGCCCTTGCCAGTAACAATGGGACTCTGGTTTCTGAGATTATTGCTAGCGGTGCTGGTGGCAACCCCATCACCGATGCAGATGCAGGTACAGTAGAAGGAATTGCTGTAATTGGGGTAGATAATACCAACGGCAGTTGGCAGTATTCTACTGATGGCGGAAGTAGCTGGAATAACTTTGTGGTCTCCGCTGCTGCTGCTACCGTCCTAAAGGATACGATAAGCGATCGCATCCGTTTCCTCCCCAATGCCGACTTTAACGGTACTGTCACCCCAGGCATTACCTTCCGCGCTTGGGATACCTCTGATGGACTCGCCAGCGGTACAACTGGAGTAAATCCTGGGGTTGGTGGCAGCGCGTCTTCTTTCAGTCTCAATGCTGAAACAGCAAGTATTATTATTAACTCAGTAAACGATGCCCCCAGTTTCATTCTTGGTGGCAATCAAAGTATCGCAGCCGGGGCAGGGGCGCAAACTGTCACTGGATGGTCGAGTGGGTTTAATCCGGGGGCTGCCAACGAATCAAGCCAAAGCATCGACAGCTACATCGTCAACGTTACTAGCAACCCTGGTATCTTCGCCTCTGCACCAAAAATTGACCCGCTGACAGGTAATCTTATTTATACTCCTGCTGCAACAATTGCGACAGCTACTACAGCCACAGTTGCAGTCCAAGTTAAGGACAATGGTGGCACTGCTAACGGTGGTATCGATACCTCAGTAGTGCAAACCTTTCAAATTACCGTCAACCCTGGAACGCCGACAGTTAGCATCCAGGCGATAGATGCTGATGCAGCAGAAGCAGGCGCAAATACTGGAACTTACCAGATTACCCGGACTGGCAACACAACGGGCGATTTGACAGTGAATCTTGCTGTTGATGGTAGCAGCACTGCGATCGCAAGCGACTACAATCTCAGTAGCGGCGGTTTGTCCGTGGTGATTCCAAATGGGCAGAGTTTTGTCAATGTTACTCTTACTGCTGTTGATGATACTTTGCCAGAGTTAGCCGAAACGCTGCGGCTAAACTTGGCGACGGGTGCAGGTTACACCATTGATGCTGCTAAGAACAATGCTACGGTAGCGATCGCATCCAACGACACGATTCAATACGCGATTACCACTGCTTCCCCAACTCTAATGGAAGGTGACACTGGTAAGCAAACCGTTACCTTTACTGTCACACGCAGCGGCGGAATTGGCGTAGCCAGTACCGTTGATTATGCAATTGGTGGAACCACAACCAATGGCATTGACTACAACAACATACTGGTTACAGGTGGGACAACTGCCCTTTCCGGCACGCTTAGCTTTGGAGTTGGCGAGACAACCAAAACAATCACCCTAGATGTTTTGGGTGACACAATATTTGAGCAAGATGAAACCATCAATGTCACCCTGAGTAAACCGAACCTAACACTTGCCCCCGCAAGTTCGACGATTACTACAGGTACAGCACAGGTAACGGTTATTAACGACGATGCCAAACCCACCGTCTCCATCACACCAGCCACCGTTACTCAAAGCGAAGGCACCACAGGAACCAGCGCCTACACCTTCACCGTGTCCCTTTCCAACCCCAGCGACCAGCCAATTACGGTCAACTACAGTACCAACGACGGCACCGCCACCACCACAGACGGCGACTACACCGACAACGACGGCATCCTTACCTTTAATCCGGGCGACCCCTTAACAAAAACCATCACGGTTAACGTCAAGGGTGACAACAAGTTTGAGAAAGATGAAACCTTCAGCGTCAAACTCAACAATGCTACCAACGCCACCGTTAACCCAAAGGCGAACGCCAGTACCGCCATCATCACCAACGACGATTCTCAACCCATCGTCTCTATCGCACCAGCCACCGTTACTCAAAGCGAAGGCAATACTGGCACCACCGCCTACACCTTCACCGTGTCCCTTTCCAACCCCAGCGACCAGCCAATTACGGTCAACTACAGTACCAACGACGGCACCGCCGCCACAACCGACGGCGACTACACCGACAACGACGGCATCCTTACCTTTAATCCGGGCGACCCCTTAACAAAAACCATCACGGTTAACGCCACGGGTGACAACAAGTTTGAGAAAGATGAAACCTTCAGCGTCAAACTCAACAGTGCTACCAACGCCAATCTAGGCAACATTACTGCCACAGGCATCATCAAAAACGATGACACCCCTGGATTCACTATTTCCCCGATCAGCGGCAACACCACCGAAGCTGGAGGTACTGCCACATTTACAGTTAAACTCAACAGCCAACCCACCGCTAATGTCACCCTTGGCTTAACCAGTTCCGACACCACCGAAGGTACCGTCTCTAGCCCCAGCCTCACATTCACAGCCAATAACTGGAATATTGCTCAAACCGTTACGGTCAAAGGAGTTGATGATGCACTGGTTGATGGCAATATTGCCTACAACATCATCACTGCCCCAGCCGTCAGTACCGACCTTAACTACAACAAACTCAATCCAGTTGATGTCGCTGTCACCAACATCGACAACGACGCCGCCGGATTTACCATCACCCCAATTAGCGGCAACACCACCGAAGCCGGAGGCGCTGCCAACTTTACCGTCAAACTCAATAGTCAACCTACAGCTAACGTCACCCTTGGTTTAGGAAGTTCCGATCCGACAGAAGGCAGCGTTTCCAGCCCATCGCTGACCTTTACTTCAAATAATTGGAATATTGCTCAAACCATTACGGTGAAAGGAGTTGACGATGTACTTGTCGATGGAAATATCGCCTACAGCATCGTTACTGCCCCTGCTATTAGCACCGACGCCAAATACAACGGACTGAACCCGCAAGATGTTGCTGTTGTCAACATTGACAACGACACTGCACCCCTCAATGTCATTAACGGCACTTGGCTTTCTGAAACCTTGGTGGGAACCTCTTTAGACGACCGGATCAATGGTTTTGGCGGTCATGACACGATTGTAGGGGGACTGGGAAAAGACCGGATTTACGGCGATGACGGCAACGATACCCTGATTGGCGACCTCAACAATAATCTCTTGACTGGGGGTTCGATGGGTATGGATGACATCATCTACGGCGGTACAGGTAGCGATCGCATCAATGGTTGTGGCGGCAATGATACCTTGTACGGCGAGGCAGGCAGCGACCAAATCTGGGGAGATGGGGGCGATGACCGACTCTACGGAGGCTTGGGGAATGACATCCTCACCGGAGGATTGGGGCGCGATATTTTCGCAGTTTCCAAAGGTGAAGGAACTGAGACCATCCGCGACTTCCAAATTGGTCAAGACTACATTGGGTTAGTTGGTGGTTTGGCACTGAATCAGTTGTCGATTATTCAGCAAGGTAGCAATACCAGCATTATTGACAATTCCAACAACCAGACTCTGGCAATATTGGCTGGGGTGAATGCTGCTACGTTTATGAGTAATGCAGCTTCTACTTTTGTAAGTATCTAGTACGAGGAAGCAGCTTTAATTAATATTTAAAGTTGCTGATTTGGCAACTATTGACAATGAGTTGCTGTGGATATGAGCCTGAAGCCAGAACAGAATCTAATAGAGAAAATGCTTCTAAGAACATCAACACCGTACATCTACACAATTTTGCTGCTGTTAGGAACGCTAACTTCAACTGCTACCGCCCAAACACCTAATTTAAAACCCAATTCATCAAGCTCGACAACAGACTTTACAGGCGTTACAATCCTCCAGATACCTGATGGAATTCCTGAATTAAATAACGATACTGTAGACTCATCCTTTGGCGATACCCTTGATGTAGCAAAACACCCACCAGGCGCGTTGGAACCCGCAGCCTTAAGCTTCGATAACCAGAAGTCTTTAGCCAAACCGTCTTTTTACACGCTAAAACAAGGGCGTTTTCTTGCCCAAATATCTAATGTAAAAACTGCACTCCCCACACCAGAATCTAGTCCCAAAGCCGTACCTTCCCCAGAGACATTGGAGGTTGAGATTTCTCAACCTTTAGCAGAAGTAAAAACACCTCCTCGGACTTTGCGCGAAGCAGGGTTACTCCAAGAAATACTAACCCCAGAAAACGCCGCTCCTACAGAAGAGATTAGCGCTGCCACTAAACAAACAGCACCATCAGATCGAGTTCGTTCTCAACGATTTCTGCCCCGGATCGGCGCTGAATTTACCACTGGCTCTGGTGTGGGTTATGAAAGTTCTTTTGGTAGCATTGGAGGCTTTGTTCCCCTATGGCAAAACTCAGACAACCTCACCTTCTTAGAAGGTCGATTGCTGTTGTCAACGGAAGATTCTCATATAAGCAGCAATATTGTTTTAGGACATCGCTTTTATAGTGCCAAAGATAACCGGATCTTGGGCGGCTATGTTGCCTTCGATACCCGCGACACGGGTAATAGCAACTTTAATCAACTGGGTGCTGGGTTTGAAAGCTTAGGAGAAAACTGGGATATTCGCGCGAATGCTTACATTCCGGTTGGAGATACCCGCCAACTGACCCAAGAGAGGGTTTTTTCTACAGGTTTATCGTTTTCAGACCCTTTCTTTCAGGGTAATTTCTTGGGTCAAACTAGAAATCAACAACTTCAACGCGATCGCAATTTTGAAGCGGCGATGGCAGGGTTTGATGTTGAAGCTGGCATGAAAATTGCCCAAATCAGTCGAACCGGCGACCTCCGAGGCTATGCCGGACTTTATTATTATGATACCCCAGGCAGTGCAGAGATTTTGGGCTGGCGGACTCGGTTAGAAGCCCGTCCTACTGACACTTTCAGGCTGGGACTCTTGCTCTCAAATGATGCCACTTTTGGTACGAATTTGGTGCTGAGTGTCGGGGCGAATTTTCCCGGAACTCGTCCGAGAGGGATACGAACAGAAGATCGGGTTCTGGCGCGTCTGGGGGAATCTGTTACCCGAAACGCGAATATTGTAGTCGATGAACAATCCGAATCTGAGTCTTTCAGCGTACAAGATACGGTATTTGTCACAAATCCCGCGACGGGTCAACCGTGGAGATTTCGGCACGTCAATTTGGGAATTGGAACCGGGAACGGCACGTTTGAGAATCCGACTGGAACGGTTGCGGAAGCTTTGGCTGTGGCTCAATCCAATGATATTGTCTACGTGCAACCAGGGACAAATCCTGGGGTTCCTGCTTTCAAGATTCCTGACCAAGTGCAAGTGCTTTCAACCGGCCCTGTGCAGCGTATAGATACCGTGGAACTCGGCAATTTACAATTACCCTTGTCTAATGCGGGGATACTGGCAGACGTGACAGGAACGGTCACGATGGGGAACACGACAACCCTTTCGGGTTTTGCCATTAGCACAACTACTGGTTCTGGCATCGCTGGAAGCAACATCAGCAATGCAATTATTCGAGACAACGCGATCGCGAATTCTGCTAGCGAGGGTCTCCTACTTGAGAACGTGACCGGGCAGATACTGATCCAAGACAACGCGATCGCGAATTCTGCTTTGGAAGGCTTTTCCCTCAGCAATAATCAGGGGCAAGTTAACCTAATTCTTGTCAAAAACACGATCGCCAACAATGGTGCTTTAGCTAACGAAGGGGACGGCATCAATCTTGAACTTCGCAATACTGCAACTGGAACCTTTAATATCTCAGAGAATACGATTACTGGCAGTAACAGCTTCGGGAGCATCGCCGACGGAGTTGAGGTAAAACTGTTCGAGAGTGCTTCCGGAACCTTTACTCTTACTAATAACCAAATAACCGCAAATCAATTTAGTGGCATTAATATTGAACTTGAATCCAATACTTCGGGAACATTTGAGATTGCCAACAGCACAATCTCAGGCAATCAATTTGATGGAATTTCTATTAAGCTAAACGATACCGCGACTGGAACGTTTAATATCACTAATACTCAAATTTCTAAAAACGGGTTTTATGGGCTTGGGATACTTCTCTCAAATAACACCTCTGGAACCGTCAACATTACCAATAGTACCATTTCTGAAAATCAAGATAATGGAGTAAATATCGCACTTTCCGATGCAGCGATAGGAACAGTCAATATTTCTAACAATCAGCAAATTTCTAAAAATGGATTTTACGGAATATTCACCAGCATCAATGGAAATGCCCAACTTCAACTCCTCAGTGAATCGAATCAAATTATGGATAATGCTTTTACCGGGCTTTCCCTCAACAGCTACGATACTGCCAAAATCTTTGCTGGAGTCCGGCTTAACACCTTAACAGGCGGTGCAATCGGGGATCTCGAAGCAATAACCAGCGGTTCTGGCGATACAATTTGTCTGCAACCCCGCAATAATACGATTGGCAACTTTTTCTTAAATGACAGTTTTGGAGGAGCGATCCAGATAGAAACGGGAACGCTGTCTACAAATAATATTTCTACCAGTGACCTCAGCAATTGGTCTGGAACCACTGTACCGGCTGGAACTTGTGGTTTCCCTTAGTCGGTAAATGATACCAGTTCACTTTTGTGGAATTACACATTAGATCCTCCAACTCCCCTTTTCAGGTGAGATTCGAGCCATAAAGTGAATTGGTATTTGTTTGCTTCCAAGCTTTGAACTCGCTTTAGCAGCGAACTAGGTAGCGGTTCCATCTCATCTATAGCAATCCTCAATGATTCGTGAATCCGAGTCCACTGAGTTCTCTAACAAGTCGGAGAGCTAAACCACTGTATTTGCAAGCAGATGATTTGGGGCAAAGTTTTGTATATGTAAATACAAAATCACTTTACATAAGATAATACCTCAGATAGGTATATCGAGCAGCCATAACTACATCCTGGGAAGAGGAATTCGTACATCTGGCTTTCTAAGATGATCCCAGGCAAAAATAATAGGAGTAGTTTATGACCGAGCAACCAGATCAACAAGTTAATAACTTACCTTCAGAAGTACAAGCCCTGCCTGAGGCAGCTCAGCAGATTTTCCAAGCTGCATTTAAGAGTGCCCAAGAAGACGGGATGGACGAAGAATCTGCCCGCAAAGTTGCGTGGAACACCATCAAAAGCGAATACCGTCAAGGTGAAAATGGCGAGTGGGAGCGGACTCCTGAAATGATAAACGAAGACAATTCAAATCCCGTAACTCGCGCCGCTGTCCAGTCTGGCGGCAATTAAACGCCTTTAAGTAGCAATACTTTAGATTGATTGACAATAGAAGGCGGTCTGTGCAGGTCACAGACCGCCTTTTGCCTATAAGTCTACGCTTAATTTGCAGTAAAACGAATCGTTTCAAGTGTAGCGAACGATGTAGAGATGAACACCATCAGATGGAACCTCACCCCTAGCCCTTCTCCGTCCACGGAGAAGGGAGAATCTTTAATCCCTGTCCCTCTGGGTTCACAAGGTGCGGTTAAACCGGAGTGCATTCAATAGAGAATTACCAAAGTGCCGTCTGAAAGCAATTGTTCGCGTCGCTAGTTGCTAAAGCCACTACGCCCAAAAGATAAATTTGAATAAATTATGATAATTTATGGTTGTAGTTAGCTCAACTGTGTTAACTACCTCAACTCATCGTTTATCAAATAACTAGGTTCAAAAAAAATAAACAGGGAGAACATTATGAAAAAAACATTAAATAATGTATTGTTAACAGGTCTTGTCGTGTTTTCAATGGCGCTGGTCAGTGGTTGTGGTGGAGGCGAAAAATCCGCTACATCTCAGGCTTCTGCTTCTCCAAAATCTACTACATCTCAGACTTCAACTACCTCTACACCGACTTCCTCTCGACTGACTTTTGAAAAATCTTTCCTTGTCAGAAAAACTCCCGATAAAAAAGTTGTGCCGGTTAATGATGGAGTTTATAAAAGGGGAGAAGATGTTCAGCTAGTCTTGCTCAATGTTGGCAAATTTAAGAAAGGTCAGGATGGGAAAAACTGGCTAGATATGGATATGGAAGTTAAAAATGCCAAGGGCGAAGTTATTTTGGTGAAAAAGAGCTTAATTGGAGAAAAAGGACATACAGCTTTAAAAGATGATGTAGCAGCCTCTCCCAATGGCACTGTTAATACAACTCCTAAAATTCAACCGGGAACTTACCAAATTCAGCTAACGATTTATGACAAGGTGGGTGGTGGTAGGGTAACAGAAAATAAAGCTTTTACTTTGAAATAAGGGCGGCGCAAACAAAAATCATCTACTGGATACGATACGGTAGATGATTTGTAATTCCCTTTAACACATTGCACCCCTCCCCGCAGGCAGGGAGGGGTTGGGAACGGTAGAAAATCAGACAAATTTTATCCCTAATTAAAGTTTGCACTTATACAAGCAAATTCATCTAAAGGATAACGCTAGTTATTTTTGAAATAGCCGAGTTTCCAAATTGGAGATTAAACCCAAAAATTCAAGCTTCGATGTTTTATCCCTGCTTGATAAACGCGCCCTCATTTTCGGATGAATAGCGGATATTGGCTTCTTTGAAACGCCGCAAAGCTTCAGCTAAGCGATCGCATTCAGCAATCAAACTCACCCGCACATACCCCTCACCACCCGATCCAAAGGCATTTCCGGGAGTTACGACTACGCCCGTCTGTTGCAAGACAGAGAGGGCAAAATCTGTTGAGGTCATTCCTACCGGACACGGAACCCACAGGTACATGGTGGCTTTTGGTTTGGGAACCGTCCAACCCAACTCAGCAAATCCCTCGATCAGAAAATCGCGGCGACGGCGATAGCGATCGCAGACCTGATTGACATAAACATCTGGAAGTTGTAAGGCGGTTTCGGCAGCAGATTGCAAGGCGGCAAAGATGCCATAATCCAGATTAGTCTTGAGTGTCCGCAACCCTTGAATGATGTGTTGGTTGCCTACGACAAAGCCAACGCGCCAGCCTGCCATGTTGTAAGTTTTAGACAAGGTATGAAACTCGACGCCGATTTCCTTCGCCCCTGGAATTTCTAACAAGCTGGTTGGTTGATAACCATCAAAAGCTAATTCTGCGTAGCACAAATCATGTACGAGTAAGATTTCGTGCTTCTTAGCAAAAGCAACGATATCTTTGAAGAACTCGCGGGGTGCGGTTGCGCCAGTGGGATTGCTGGGATAGTTGAAATAGAGAATCTTTGCTTGTTGGGCTACATCATCGGGAATGTCACCGAGATCGATCAACCAGTCATTTTCGGGTTTGAGAATCAGCGGGTGAATTTTGCCCCCAGCGATCGCTGGCCCGCGAAAATGGGGCGGATAAGAGGGACTAGGTACCAGAATCACATCGCCTGGGTTGATATAGGCAAAGGCGAGGTGAGTCAGCCCTTCTTTAGAACCAAGTAGCGGCAAGGCTTCGCTATCTGGATCGAGGTCAACATTATAGCGACGCCCGTACCAGTTAGTGATGGCGCGGCGGAAGCTGAGAGTCCCTTCAAAGGGGGGATAGCCGTGATTTGTCGGATTTTGCAACGCTGCGATCGCGGCGTCTATCACTGGCTGAGGCGCTGGGCCATCTGGATTCCCCATTCCCAAGTCAATTAAATCCAGCCCTTGTTCGCGTGCCCTGGCTTTCAGTTCATCCAGACGGGCAAATACATAAGGGGGCAGTGATTGCAGGCGTTCCGCTGGGCTAATCCAATCTAACGTCATTGGTTAAGGCAGGAAAGTTGGCAAGGAAAGCAGGTTGGCAGGCAGGATTGCAGGTTGGAGATTGGCAGGTTGATTTAAAACTTTCAACTTTTGAGATTCTTCAACCTTCAATGCGTTTAAACCTGCAATTTTTGAAATTCAAACATCATTATGATTCGCCGCTGAGGTCAGCCCCAGATTTGGACGCCCTACCTCAACGGGTGCGGTTGTGGACACCATTGCCGCCATCAGCTGTTCGGGCACCACCCGGAAGGGTAGCCGGTGGATATCCGAGTTAGGGGCACAGGCAATTTCAGCGGCTTGCCGAAATTCCCCCAGTGTAATATTTCCCAAACCCAAATCATCCAAAGTTTGCGGCAGTCCAATTTCGGCGTAAAACTTCAATAACTGTTGCCTTGCGGTTGCTGCGAGTTGGTTGCTTTGCAGCATTTCTTCTAACCGTAACTGGACGAGAATGCCATAGGCGACTTTCTCACCATGTATGGCACCGTGGGCAGCAGGGATATGGGTCAACCCATTGTGGACGGCGTGGGCGGCGACGGTACGACACTGGGCACCACCTAAACCACCGATGACACCGGCAAGTAAAACTGAGGCATCTACGACTTCTCGCCAAACTTCACTACCCGGTTCTTTCAGCGCTGCTGCGGCTTTTTGGAAGAGAATATCCCGCAGCACTCGCGCTTGTTGCACGGCGGCAATCATCAAAGTTTGGTCGGAGTGACCGCTGCTGACAGAAGCTTCGTACCACTTCGCCAAGGCGTCGCCAATCCCGGCAATTAAGGTGCGTTGCGGTGCAGTCTGAATTAACTCGTAATCCAGCACTAGCAAATCCGGGCACCGATCGAGACTGACATCATAGAGAAATGCCCCTTCGTCGGAATAGACGTTGGAAAGGGCTGTCCAAGCAGCGCAGGTCGCCCCTGAGGTGGGAATTGTGACGACTGGCAACTGGCATTGATGAGCCAGGAGTTTTGCGGTATCTAATGCTTTGCCACCACCGATGCCAATAATTACGTCGGCTTGATGGTCGGTGACAGCTTTCCGCAGAGATTCGAGCGATCGCGTACTGCAATCGGGGCTGTAAGATGCCTGGGCAACGTCTGTCTTTTGCTGTTTTAGGGCAAGCTGCAATCGCGGTAGCGTGACGGACAGCGTGCGATCGCCCCCTACAACCAAGGGACGCCGCCCAAAAGTCGCGATCGCGTCTCCCGCTTGTTCCAGCGCCCTCTGACCGCGCAGCACCCGACCGGGAGCCACCATCAGCGAAAATAACGAAGGAGCGGTTTGAGTAGACAACTCTGGTAAGGATTGATTGGGCATAGAATCAACCATTTTAGTTTAAAGAAGGGAATTGCTCAATACTGCTTATGAAAGAATTTATAACAAATTTCTCTAATAACTTTACTTTAGTAATTGAGGGAGGCAGCAGCCTATTTAATACTCGTTTCTAGGCACTCGTTTCTAGGCTCCGCCTCGCTTTGACTCTGAAAGACCCAATCTAGAGAAAATAGAGAAAGATCCGTAATTACGCGGTAGACTTTGGCAATTGTGCCAGGTTTTCTGGGAAGACTTGGATGTTAAGCTGTTCATCATCCCGGATGGCTAGCGATCGCTTCACCTCACCCAAGTAAAGCGGTTTAGAAGCGCCAGGGGAGGGATGAATAACGGTACGTACCCGAATGGTCAGTAAATTGTCTTTTGCCCGACCTAAACGACCATAAGAGTACAAATCGCTAGCAGCTTGACGCATCGTTGCATCTAATTGGGCGTTGGAAATCGTCGGCGGTACGGAAATCACCGTTTGCGCCCCGCCGGTGTCATAAACCAACTTATAGCGAACCGAACCTGGAACTGCTGTATGGGTAAGCGGTACCAAACTCAAAGAAAATAAACCGGCTGTTAGCACACCCATAAATCCAGTGCTACCCACCAGCCGAAACCGAATACCCCATTGGAAAATAAACCCCAGCACGGTTACAACTGCACTGGCGATGGTAAGAACCGCCGACCATTTGGCTAGTTCTAGAAAAAAAGTAGTCGTTAACATGGCAACTTAAGCGTCTTCCTTTTCATTACTGACGAACCCATTTGGCTGATTGCCATTGGGTGATTCTAAGGCAGCTTTTAAAGTATGCCAGGTGAGGTTAGCACATTTGATCCGAACTGGAAACTGAGAAACGCCTTGCATCACGTTCAGCTTGCGTTGCTCTTTGGGGAACTCGGCTTCCCCTTTCATCATGTTTTGGAAGCGTTCCACCATTTCCAGCGCTACATCTACTTTCTTTCCCCGCAAAGCATCCGCCATCAAGTCAGCAGAAGCCATTGCGATCGCGCAGCCTTCTCCTTCAAATTTCACATCTTCTATGACGTCGCCTGCTGCATTCATCTGCAATGTCAGCTCAATGGTATCGCCACAAGAAGGATTGTGCCCTCTCTGAGACCGATGCACGGGATTGGTTTGACCCTTGTGCCGTGGCTTCTTGTAGTGTTCTAAAATGACCTGTTGATAAAGGTCGCGTAGATTGCCCAAAGTCATGGCGAGATTGATAAGACGATATTCATCCATCTCGATCCTATCAGTGTCGCTTGATTTCCGGAGGGCTGAAAGCCGAGCATTGACTTCCTAACGCTGAATTTAGATAAAATTTCTAGCCGCGCAGTTCAGGCTAGAGTGCCCTTATAGCCTGCAATCGTTTGGCTATTGGCACTCTTGATAAAGTAGTCTTCAAGCCAGTTTGGCAAGGGCAGCTTCATAACTTTCCTCAATATCAAACATTTCCTCAAGCTGCGCTACTTCAAAAAGTGTTTTGACTGGAGATTGCAAGTTACAAATTACAACATGGCACTGCTGTTTCCGGGCTGCTTTGAGTCCTGCCACTAAAGAAAATAGTCCCGAACTATCCACCCCGTTGATATGGGTCATATCTAGCACGCATAAAGCCGGAGCATCCAGTACGACGTTGTTCACAATCCATTGCTGTAAGAAAGCGCCATTACAGCGATTTAGAACCCCTTGTGGCTGAATCACAATTCGGGAGCTGGCTTTCAGGTTTTTTTGGACTTCAGTAAATTCACAGCAAGACTTTTGCCGCTTAATTACTGAGGAAAAAATCAATTCAGGAAGAAGTATGGTCGATTGCCAAAACTTGATAAGTCTAGAAACACCCATAGTTGTGGCTGAGGTAGACTAATTGGTTCTTTACAAAGATTAGTCCTCAGCTCAGTAATTTTTCGTATGAAGTTGATGAAGACAGCACAAGTTACGTAAAGGTAATGCAAAGTTTCGCCGTACTCTCACGCTTGGTCAGTCGGTAATATTGTCAGGGTTTACGCAGAGATCCCTCTAAATTCCTGCGAAAAGAGCGTGCGATCGCGCGTGGTGTGAGCGCATCCCTAACGCAAGTAAAAAGGGGGACTGATTACTGTGCTTCTCCAATGAGGGTAAAAGCTGCCCAGTTGAGTGGCTCTGGATGTTGTTTCATCGTGACTAGCATTGCGCTTCGCAATGCCTGGGCTTTATTCGGGTTTTTTTGCACAGTTCGGTAAAACTCTGTCATGAGAAGGGTTGTCGGCTCGTCAGGAACCGCCCACAGGGACACGATCGCGCTAGGTACTCCCGATGAAATGAGCGATCGCGACAAACCGATGACACCATCGCCAGTGATTTTGCCGCGTCCCGTGTGACAAGCACTCAACACCACAAGTTCAGCATTTAGCTTCAGATCAAAGATTTCTCCAGCAGTGAGGAATCCGTTATCGTTCTTGGATGGAGCCAGCGCGATCGCGCCAGGAATGCCTAATTCTTGAATATCATCCAGTAAGCCGTGCGTCGCTAGATGAATTACCCGCGCCTGGGGCATCTGTTGCACAATCTCAACTTTGGTTGCTTTGTCACCAACGATCGCTTGAGTGTTCAAGAGTTTAGCAATCGTCAGCGCTTCCCGTTCGGCACCCGGTAACGGTGCTAGTGGCTGAGGCGTTTGTCCAGCTTTAGTAGTAGGCATCGTGGGCATGGTCGGATTGCCCACCACTAGGACGTTCTTACTATCTAGCGATGTTCTATACAACCCTTCCACACGTTGCTGTTGTTGCTGAGTGAGGTCTAGCACCTCAATTGCTGGAGCGGTTAAAATTGTGTGTTGCTCGATTAAGTATTTGCCATTCGGAGCTTTGAGCGCCGGGAAAGGCAACAAAAATAGCCCACCTTGCGGGATAAATATTACGTGGGAATTTGCGTCTTTCGGCAGAAAATCAGCAATTGGCTCAATCAACACTTGATGAAGTTGCGCTCTAGCGGATTCTCCTTTGTGAATATTGGGACCGTATAAAATACGACTGTTAGCTAGCAATTCTTCAAAGGAATTATTTTGCTGACGTAGCGGTTTCAAGTCAACTCGACGAAACGCCACTTTACCTGTAGGTTGAACGACCCAAATAAAGAGTTCTGATGCCTGACCTCTGAGTTTACCTTGAACTTTGAATTCTTCTTCTGGGACAATTGAATATTCAACTAGCGTGGCATTTTGTTCTTTGGCAATTTTTTTAATTTGGGCGATTGTCGGAGGGTTTAAAGTAGTTTGACGTGCCGAAGCTTCAGGAGATAATCGTTGTTGCAGTAGCTCTACAAACGCACGAGCACGTCCCCGTTCGGAAATTTCCAGAGCCGAATCTTCTTTGTTCTGGGCAATCAGGATTTGTTGCAATAGGTTGTAAGTTAGAACTTGCGTATCAAAAACTGAGACATTATGGATATCGTTTAATCCTGGTCGCAGAGATTCCATAACCTCAACGGCATCGCGGAGGTTTTTCTCAGCTTCTGGGAGTTTGCCGGAAGCAAATAGCGTATGCCCCAGGTTATTGAGAGCCGCCCCCTCTCCTCGTTTGTCACCCAGCGATCGCGCAATTTCTAAACTCTTCTGATGATGTTCAATTGCTTTAGGATAGTCGCCTAAATCCTCATAAGCAATTCCTAAATTTCCGAGTGCCTTGTGCTGTAACTCGCGATTGCTAATTTCTTTGGCGATCGCTAAACTCTGCTGATAATAATCGAGGGCTTTGGTAAATTCGCCCTGAACATGATAAGCAGATCCGAGATTGGCGAGGGTGCTTCCTTGTCCTTCCTTATCGCTAATTTGTCGCGCGATCGCTAAACTCTGTTCGTAAGATTGAACGGCTTGCTGAGACTTGCCCAAATTAGCGTAAATAGCTCCCAAATTTCCTAATGCTCTCCCTTCCCCTGAGCGATCTTTAATGTCCCGCACAATCGTTAAACTTTGTTGATAAGACTTAATTGCTCTATCATATTCACCCAAAGCTTCGTAAGTATTGCCTAAATTTACTGAAACCTGACCTTCTCCCTGACGGTCTTTGGTTTCCTGCATAATCGTCAAAGCTTGCTGATGGGATGCGATCGCGCTTGCATAGTTGCCTACGGCTTTGTAAGCAATTCCCAGATTGGAAAGTGCTTGCGCTTTAGCTGTAGGATTGCCATTTCCCGGTTTCATCGTCAAGAATGGCTCTAAGAGCGCGATCGCATCCCGGTAGTTTTCCTGAACCAGAGAAGCTGCACCTAGAACACCTCTAGCTGCAACTTCCCCCGGAACGTCTTTGAGTTCCTGGTAGATTTTTAATGCCTGTTGCCAAGACTGGACAGCAGATCCAACCTTATTCGGCTGATACTGTTCAAAGCCTTGCTGTAATAGTTGATCTGCCGCTACTTTACGGCTATCTTGAGCGGATGCTGATGCTAGTGGCTGTTCTTCCAAACAACGCGGATCTCGTAGTTGCAGGTTTCTTCGTCGCGGATCTTGCAGTTGTGCAGCGCACACAGCGGCAGATGTTTCAGCAGTTGACAATTTCAGCGTGCCCTCGCTGTTCCGCGTCACGCGGTTAGCATGACGTGCATTTGACCTGTTTTTGAGGCTGTCATCGAAGACGAGAACGCGATCGCTCGAATCCGATAGGCGCGAGTTAGAAGCATCATTTTTCAGCGCAATTAATTGTATATCTGTTGTGAGTTTGTCAGCTCCAGCAGTAGCAGTATCGCTTCCAGTATTCGTGTTGGTGCTATTGCTAGTATTGGTATTAGTGTTTGTGCCAGTATTTGCGTTGGCAACGATATTAGTACCAATATTTGTGTTGTTGCCACTCCCAGTATTCGGTTTAATACCAGTGCCCGTATTCGGATTAGGGTTAGGGTTAGGGTTAGGGTTAGGGTTAGGGTTAGGGTTAGGGTTAGGGTTAGGGTTAGGGTTAGGGTTAGGGTTAGGGTTAGGGTTAGGGTTAGGGTTAGGGTTAGGATTTTGGGCGATTGGGGGAAAAGAACTCTCTACGATAGACCCATAAAAGAAACTGTTACTTCCAGCTCCTACGGTGATCGCTCCCACCGTACCGCTAACATTATTGGGAAACTGACTTGAACCAAAATCAAGAGGTGTGTATTCTTCGTTTTTAATCAATGCAAATGGTTCTTTAAAATCAAAATTAGTATCAAAAATATTATCATAAGGAAGGATTGGTTCAACTGGTTTAAAGGCTTCGTCACCTTTCTTGATTCCAGGTCCCGAATTAAAACCTCCGTTTCCACCTTGGATCAGAATGCTACCTGTGCTACTAGGTTCTGAACTTCCGAAACCATAAATATCAAATTGTTCTGATACATGTGGTTTGGTTGCACCTCCACCTCCATACCGGATACTAATCGGGGCATTAAATTCTCCATCAGGTTTGTTATCACTCGGTCTAGCATGCAAACTAGATGGAATATTTTTTGTAACTACTGTAATTTTTTTTTCAGCATTAAAATCAACCTTTTTACCTTGAAGAAAACTCAGTAATTTTGGATCGTCTTTGGGTTTAACCTCCGCTTCCAAAGAAGATTCAGGAAAAGTATAGCTTTTAGCTTGGAAAAGGCCAGCTGCTGTAATGTCAATACCACCAGCACCCGCATCAATGCTATCGACCACAATATTGCCTGCCGTAGAGGTTAACTTTACATAGCCTTCAGTGCCAGAAGAGTTAATATCAGCGTTATAGGAATTGATTTTTCCAGCGGTAATGCTTGCCCCAAAAATTTTTATATTTCCTCCCCGAAAACTGCCGCCCTGAAACAGGTCAACATTAATATCTTTAACTTCAATGTTGCCCGTAGCAGACATATTAATGGCACCACTTCGAGCTACAATGATGTTAGGGCTGTCAGGGTTATCATCATCGTTTACTGTTGGATCTGGATCTAAAGATGAAGTATTGATGTTTCCGGCAACTTTAATGTTTCCTGACGCAAGAAAAGTTACAGAACCACCATTTCCTTTTAAAGATGAAGTATTAATTGCTCCGGTTGTAATGTTTACGGCTTCAATCTTTAAATTTCCTCCTTGAGTCTGAATAGTATCTCCTGAATTCATAAAAAAGGAACCACCATCGATACCATCAGCATTCGCCTTGAAGGTGACTGTTGAGCCAGAAGTGGTAGCAAGATCCAGACTGTTATCGCTTAAGTCTTCGATAGTAATGTCATTCGTCGCTTCTAAAAGAATATTCGCTACGGTCTTAGAGATAGATTCCAGTTTTTCTACAGAAATTGTAAACGTCGCGTCAGGATTTCCATCATCCTTGAAGATTTTTCCGTCATTTAATTCAGCGTCATTTTCTCCAGCACCATTGACTATCTTGATATTTTTTGGATCGATTTCTAAAGTGCCAAAACTACCTTGAGCGGCACTCAGATCGACCGTGCCCTCAAAAGTAAGGCTGTTCTTCCCTGACACCTCGACAAATCCACCGTTACCGAAATTCTTGCCACCACGGGCGCTGATACTCCCAGAAAAACTGGTTTTCTCATCTGCCCAAACGATTGCTCTACCGCCATTGCCATTGTTGATGGCATCAGCTTTAATCGTTGCGTCCTTACCGACATACGTCTGAGTAGCATTCGGTACTTCACCCTTACCTTGATAGTTGCCGCCAATTAAGGCAGTGCCTCCCTTACCATCTCCAGAGACATTAATTTGAGCCTGCTCAACTAAGGCAACTTTGTTACCCAGCACTTCCACAGTGCCTCCAGCTGCACCTGGTGCTTTATTTGCCGCATCGAGAGTACCAGAGACAATAGTAGTGCCCGTTTCACCATTTATCTGGATGCCTGAGCCAGTTAATACTACCTGTCCGTTTTTAACTGCCACTCCGGTAGCATTGCCCCCACTTCCACCAGTCAGCAGTTGGGGTAATGTGGGAATCGGCAATGTCCAGTTTTCAGGTTGAGTGCCTGCCGTTGCCAAGGGTTGAATATCCAAACCTAGCAGCAGTCCTTGCTGAGTGATGCGGACTACACTTTCACCAGGGATGGCAGCTACCGTAATGTTACCCCCTGGTGCGGAGAGTTGCTCGGTACTGATGACCGTTCCGCCCAGTAAAGTTAAGAAGTTTTGTCCCGGCTGTAAGCTGAGGTTGCCAGCGTTGATAATGGCTCCTGGCTGACTGGTGGTGAAAGCAAAAGCGTTGGGGTTTCCTGTCAGTGCAGCGTAGTTGTTAGAACCTGCTGCATTGAACCAATTTGAGCCGATCCCAATTCCGGTTGCTGTTGTCGCGGTGAAGGAAGCAGGCACGTTGAGGCTGGCTCCTGCGCCGAAGATAATGCCTGCGGGATTCATCAAGAAGAGGTTAGAATTCCCGCCTGTTACCTGAATCAGTCCATTAATCATGGAGGCATCTCCACCAACAACGCGACCCAGGATATTTTGAATCTCTGGTTGGGAGAGAAAGTTAGCAATCTGGTTTGAGTTCAGTCCAAATTTCTCAAAGCTGTGGAAAAGATTCGCTCCAGATTGCTGTCCGCCACTGATGTCGAAGCGATCGCCCTCAAGGACAACATTGGTGCCAGTGCCATCAGTTGCTGGAATAATGGATTGCCCGTGTGCTGCTTGGGTATTAATCGCTCCTACCAAAGGAAAAACTACCAGCAACCGACCGATACTTCTCACCACATTCATAGGATTCTCGCTCAGGATTATCTAATTTTGCAAAACTTAAAATTTTTTTGGCTGCAAGAATAACGCTTAACTTTTAGTCAAGCGTTAACTTATTTTTGCTTGCAGCTATTTATTTTTTACTTTTTCAGCAATTTCACCAACATTATAAATACTGCTTTTTTAAAATGACCCTTCTTTTACGTATCTTTACTTAATCTTCATCAAATCTTTATAAAAAAGTTAGTTTGATTCCGAAGAATTACTCGTTGATTGTAAATATAATCGTCTTCAAGAATTTGTAAAGCTGAGATTCCCGACATCACAAAGAAGCCTGGGAATATGAACTGGTAGAATCTCATGACTTAAATGGATTGCTATAGAGTGGTTTGCGCTAACCGTTAACTCTATGTTTGAGCGAACGGGACTTAAATAAAGTTTGCGTGGATTGCTTATAAATGCAGCGAACAAATGCAAAATTTCTATCGAGAGGAGTGTCCCTAGTTCGAGTTTTTCCCTGACTTGTGGCAGAGGTAGCTAGAAAAAATAGGTGGCATTCTATGAATATATACCTCTGTAGAAAAGAGGGGAAAAACAAAAAAGAGAAACAATATGAAACTAACAAATTGGATAAAAATATTACCGGCTTTCCTAGCGATCGCTTTCGTTGTCCCCGCGCAACGAACCCAAGCTCAGACAACAACCGTCGCTGTTCCTCAACCCACACAGACTGTGGTTCCCACACCGGCAACGGCTCCCGATGGAACCCCGACTTATGGTGCTGAATATGCCTATGACCAGTACATGAGACTGGGGTATGCAGCGACACAAAGAAAGGATTATCCAGCCGCTTTGTCTTACTTTCGGTCAGCACTTGCCGAACGCCCAACTGACCGCTATGCCACACTCGCTTACTGGAATATTACAGACTATTTAAAAGGGCAAGATCCCCCGCCAGCAAGTGCCCCAGCAGCAACAAATTATGACAAATACATGAGAGTTGGCTACGAGGCTTCCAAGAAAGGCGATTATCACACCGCGCTGATTAATTTCCAAAGGGCATTGAAGCAGCGTCCGGGCGATTATTATGCGAGCCAAGCACTGCGGAATGTCCAGACCTATGTCAATCGTGGTCAGGGATTATCCCGCAGATAAAAGGCTAAATTACAACGTTTCAGGAAGTTTTTTCCAAGGTTCTAACCGTTAAAACTTGGGGCGGCGTGGCGTCTGGGGGATAAATAAAATCAACTTTTACCAGTCGGCGATCGCCCGGTAGCATCTTCAAGGTTATCAAAGGTTCGCCTTGCTGACCGCGCCGTTGAACTAAATGCACGTAACGAATTTGCGGTAAGCCTCGGTCATCAGTGTATTGGATCTGGACGGTGCCCCGGAAAAAAACTTGCTGAGGCGGTGGTTCTAGAAAACGCAGTCCTCCTTGCAAGCGATCCTGTTTGATTGGTGTCTGTATTGCCAAGGTTACAGTCTGGCTGTCGTTTGTATCGTTCATCAACGGCAAGGTGAGGCTGTATTGCACTCCATAGTTGCCGTGAGCCATATAAGCGGTATCTGGGTAGCGCACCAACATGGGGGCACTTTGCACTCGTTCGGTGCCGAGAGTGCCGCGAGGAACCGTGCTGAGGCTATAGGAAAACGCTTTTCCTGGTTGGGGAATGCTCAGGTTCACTGCACCCGGTCTTTCTACCAGTCTGGCTTTCCACTGGGAACCTTGAGCGACACCCGCAACACGACCGTAGATCAATTGCCCCTTATTGGCTTCAGGAGAGGTCGGAACGCGATCGCGCGGCTGTGCTAAATTACCAGAATTCAGAAGTGTCTGCCATTCTTCCAGCGTTGGTGCGCGTTCGCTCTTATTGGGATTTTGACGCGCATACATCGCTAAACTCGCCATATAGACTTTGGCATTGCTCCGCAACCGCATCAATGTTGAGCGACCATTCAGTGGCGGCGTTAGCGTCTTTACAGGAATCGGATGATTCATCAACATCCGGCTTTCCCCCGGCGGAATTGTCAACTGAGGGGGAAAATCAGCTTGACGCTGTTCTCGCAAAATATCATTACTGACGCGATCGCCAGGGCCAGCATACACGTTACCCAAGGGATTCTCAATGTGGGATGCCATCGGTATAAATGGCGCATCTGGTTGACTGAGATAACTGGCTGCTTGCAAGATATCCACCGTGACGGGTTGCTTACCGGGATTATGCAGGATGATTCCCAAGTAGAGAGTCCGTAAGTCTTCCGGCGTCGGTGGCTTAGCAATATGATGGGCAAACACATCAAAACGCCCTTGGAAGGGAAAATTTAAATGAGCCGCCGAGGTGCTTTTTTTGCTGGGGGGAAAAGTTGAAAGTAAAATTCCCTCTGTCTGGACTAATTCTGGGCTGTTGCTATTAAAAACTGGCACATCATCCAGTTTGCCCGGTAAAGCGCGGACTTCCTGCGGTTGCACGACCTCAAGTGGTGGTGCAGGGGGTGCAGGTGTGGGGATTGGATTTGTTTGCGCGAGAAGAAAAAGCGGCAAAAAAGTCAGCATGAAGCGATTTCGGAGTCTCACGGTTAGCACTCACCATTTTCTCCGCTGTCGGATGCGATCGCACCCCTATTCTTCTAACTGAGGCGATTCACGCAGGAAGGAGGGGCTTTCGCAGTCGCTAAATCAGCGATTGGAACCAGAAATCGTCGCCCGTAGGCGTAAGCCTTCCCGAAGGGTATGCGAAAGCCCAGAGAAAATTATGCCCTTGTCAATAACATTTCCTCAATTTCTGCAAGAAATTCAAAAGTAATCGTTGTAAATTTATCTGGAAAAAACAGGTTCCATTCGTGGTATCCTTCCTCTACTACTTTTAATTTAGAACCTTTGATTCCTTGTGATAACTCTTGGGCAAATTTTACCGGAGTTAGAACATCGTTCTCTCCCCACAAAATTAAACAAGGGGATTCAACATTTGGTAAAATTGGTCTGATATCTTCTTGTAACGCGATGAATCCCATCTTTATTGTGTTTTCCAGGTTAAATAAGCTGTTATAAAACAAGTTTTTAAAAATAGCACTAACAGGCTGAAGCTTCATTTGCCAAGATTGTGCAGGCATTTCAATTGCCCTTTTCAATACAACTTCCGGTATAGAACCTAGAGGAATTCCTGTACTATCTACGACGATGAGGCTGCGGACAATCGACGGCATCAAAGCTGCCAATGCTATGGCAATTGCGCCTCCTAGGGAATGTCCAACTACATGAACTTTCTTTAAATTTAACTTTTTTACAAAATTACCGATAATCTTTGCATAGTCATTAGAATTTTGAATTTTTTCAGGTGCGGTTGAGTTCCCTAAACCTGGTAAAACCGGCGCGATTACCTGATAACGCTCAGATAAAATATCTAAGCTTTCTTGATAAGGTTCAACTAATACTCCCCATCCGTGTATAAAAAGTATCGGATCTAAATTTGAGGCAATTCCTCCTTCATAGTAGGAAATACAACAGTTATCAAAATTAACTTGCTTTTCGATGAATTTGCTTTTCACTGAATTGACCTTCAATTTTTTGAGACAGTAAGCACTAATTTAGGCATTTGTCAAAAGTGCCTAAATTAGAAGATGTTACATAACTTAACAAGTCTTACCTAGTTTTCTCGTCTGTCTAAAGTAAGGGCACGGCATTGCCGTGTCCCTACGCTTGGAAATGGGGAAGCGAGGCAAACCCCGCAGCCAATACATCAGGAAATTTTTTAACTAAAGTACAAACCGAATTCCATACAGGACACGCATCAATTCCACTAATGACTTGTCACTTACATTCGCTGAGGTATTTTCTAAAGTTTGCACAGTCAGGACTTGCGGCGGCGTCGCATCTGGTGGGTATATCAAATCGACTTGCACCTGTCGGCGACTTGCCGGGGGCATTTTTAGCGTTAGCAGTGGTTCTATTACCTGACCCGTTTGGTGCCACAAATGCACGTAGCGCGTCAGGGGTTTCCCTTGGTCATCCTTGTAGCGCAACCGTACGGTACCGCGAAAAATTGGAAAATGCGGGGGTTGCTGGAAACGCAATCCTCCTTTTGCTAGCTTGTCTTCCTTCAAAGGCGTTTCTAGCGTCAGGGTGACAGTTTGGGGTTGTTTCGTGGAGTTGATTAAGGGCAAGCTGAGGTTGTATTCAACTCCGTAGTTCCCATGTGCTTCGTAAGCGGTATCCGGATAGCGCACTAGCATCTTTGCAGTTTGCACTTGACTTGTACCGAGGGTGCCTAACTTGAGGGAACTGATGGGATAGGAGATAGCGTTACCGGGTTGGGGGATGGTGAGATTTTGGGCATTGGGTTTATCCACCAGTTGCCCTGTCCAAGCAGAACCTTCAGAGACTCCTGCCACGCGACTGTAAATAAATTGCCCGCTGGTTTGCCCTGGAGGAGAGGGGGCTTTATCTCTGGGTCCGGCTAAAGTGCCTGTATCGAGTAAAGTCTGCCATTCTGCTTGGGTTGGTTTCCGTTCGCTGCCATCTGCATTTTTCTTGGCATACATCGCTAAACTGGCTGCATAAACCTTGCCATTACTCTGCAACCGCATTAGTGTAGACCGACCATTGATGGGCTTTTCTAGATTCCGCACCGGAATCGGATGATTCATCAACAAACGGCTTTGTCCCGGTGGTATCACTAGCTGGGCGGGAAAATCAGCTTGTCGCTTGCCTCGCATGACATCGTTGACTGCGCGATCGCCATGACCTGAATATACGTCTCCGTTGGGATTTTCGACATAAGTCGGCAGTTTGATATAGGGCGCATTCTGCATTAGCTGACTTGCCGCTTGCAATACTTCCACTTTGACGGGTTTTGTACCCGGATTATGCAAGATTACGCCCAGATAAAGCGTCTGCAAATCTTTGGGAGTGTGGCTAAAGTGGTGGGCAAATAAATCAAATCTTCCCTGGAAAGGGAAATTAAGATGAGCCGCTGGCACCTTTTTACCATTTGGGGGAAAAGTAGAAAGTAAAATTCCTTCACTTTTCACCCATTCTGGGCTGTTACTGTTAAACATCGGCACTTTATCCAGTTGTCCGGGTAAAGGCATAACTGGCTGGGGTCGCACAATCTCTTGAGGGGCTGGTTTGGGTGGCGGCGGTGGTGTTTGAGCAAGGGGTAAAAAGGGCAAGAATGGCAACATGGGAAGATTAATATTTAAAAACGATAACGACCTTATCCGGAAAAATCGTCTGACTAGACTTCTTAAGAAGTGTGCCCTCAGACTAAATGGGACGACACAAACAAAGCCTGCGTCCGCAAGCTAAATTTACTGTTAGTCAGTGTAGGCGGACTTCGTCCGTGAAGCCACAACTTTACTGAGTCTTCCTTGTACGTTCGCTGAGGATGCTAACCAAAGATTTTCCGGATGGGTGCTAAGACATCAAGGACTTTAAGAAAGTGCCAGGTTCTTCAGAATACATAAAAAATCTGCCATGATTCCCGAAGAGTTTTCCGGAGTTAGGATTGGGACGTGAACGAAAATACAGCGGCTGTTAATTTGGCGTTCTTGTAAGTAGTCTAATACCGAGTAATACAGCCCTTCGCAGACAAATTTACCGGCATCATCGCTGATTTCAGTTGCGACTGAGCCTGTTAATAGTTTTTCTAGATTTACCGATGTTTTTAGCAGTGTGGTTCCACAAGCCGCACAGGATTCTACGCTCAATTGAGTGCGAGACTCTGCCATACCGCAGCAGATAATTGCATCCGGCTGTAATTCGTTAATTTTGGCAAAGACGCGATCGCTTGCTTGAGCAACATCAACGGGTAGCTGTCTTAAAAAACTCAATGATAGCGATAAAGAGTCTAGGTTGCCAACTTCCAGTAATAGATCGTCGGAAGCATTAGAGTTTTGATGGGGAAGCCAGGTAGTAAAAGACGTTAGCAGAATTTTTCGATTCATAAGTAGCTTTGTGGGATGCGTAGATTAGCTTAATCTAACCACTTACCTGCCTGACAGCAACAAATGTTTAGAGAGATGCGTCTTTCCTCTAATAGACGCAAATGTAACAAATGTTGAAATGAGGTTGAGGTAGAAAGTGCGACGATTACTTCTTATTTTAGGAGTGGTGCTTCTGGCATCAGGCTGTAATTTAGAAAAAACCGCTCAAACGCAGACTGTCAATCTGAATCAAGAAAAGATTACAAAAGAAGAAAAGGCTTTGCTTGAGCAGTTGAAGAAAGATAACTCGCTAAAATTAATCGAGTGCCCATTCAGAGAAAAATCAGCTAATTTTGATGAAAACAATTCAAGCAAGTCTTTGCTGAGTTGGGTATTCAAGTTAAAAAAAGGTAATCTTGGAGCAAAAAAAATCTGTATCACCCAAGAGGGAGATCCTGTCACAGAATACATAATCGTTGAAAATGATAAAATAAAGATAGTTTTAGATTCTTCCGAGGATAGATTTGGGACAAGGGATGTAGAAGTATATAATCCCATTCAAATTGAGCGGGGATACTTTGAGGAAGATGACAAAAACTCAAAAATTTTCAAAATTTCGGAATTACAACTGCCTGAAGGTAAAGAAATATTCATTCAGTATGAATTGCCGAACGGTGAAAAGAGATATTTTTGAAATTTTTAACAAAAGAATGTAAAGTTAAAAGAAGGGAACTAGACACCTAACACAAACAACAAAAGTCAGCAAAGGCGCATATTAATGTCAGTCATTGCAGTCATCGACTACGACATGGGAAATCTGCACTCTGCCTGTAAAGGATTGGAAAAAGCGGGTGCAACCCCTAAAATTACGGATTCACCGGCAGACATTGCACGGGCGGATGCTGTAGTGTTGCCCGGAGTGGGAGCTTTCGATCCAGCGGTGCAACACTTGCGATCGCGCCACCTAGTAGAACCCATCAAAGAAGCGATCGCATCCGGCAAACCTTTCTTAGGGATCTGTCTGGGATTGCAAATTCTATTCGATTCCAGCGAAGAAGGCAAAGAACCCGGTTTAGGCATTATCCCCGGTGTGGTGCGACGATTTCGACCTGAACCTAACTTGACGATTCCCCACATGGGTTGGAATCAACTAGAAATCGCCCAACCGGATGCCCCAATCTGGCGGCAGTTACCGTCTCAGCCTTGGGTTTATTTTGTCCATTCTTACTACGTCGATCCCGTCGATCCTCAAATCCGCGCCGCCACGATCGCTCACGGAAGTCAAACGGTGACGGCTGCGATCGCGCGTGATAACTTGATGGCTGTGCAGTTCCACCCGGAAAAATCTTCTACCAGCGGACTGCAAATATTATCCAACTTTGTTGCCCAGGTACGAACCGAAGTTGCCGCATAGTAAAGTTGCCTTAGCGTAGCGGCACGTCTGACCCAATTATGAGCCTCAGAATCTACGGCAATCGCTTACTCAAAACCTTGCCAGGTCAAGAAACCCGACCTACACTAGGGCGAGTGCGGGAAGCAGTATTTAACATTTGGCAGGGCAGCATCAGCGGCTGTCGCTGGTTGGATTTGTGTGCCGGTAGTGGTTCGATGGGCGCAGAGGCATTGTGTCGGGGTGCCAGTTACGTCGTCGGAATTGAACAGTGGAGTCGCGCCTGCGCCATTATCCAGGAAAACTGGCAGCAAGTCGCTCAAGAAGACCAAAAATTTCAGGTATTGCGGGGGGATGTCGTTCAACGATTGAAAACCCTTGGCGGTCAGCAGTTCGACCGGATATACTTTGACCCGCCCTATGCGAGTGAATTATATCAGCCGGTGCTGGAAGCGATCGCGCAGCATCAACTACTGGCTGAAGGCGGTGAATTCGCAGTGGAACACAGTCCTAACAACTGGACGGTTGAACCCGTTCCCGCACTGGAAATCTGTCGCCAAAAGGTTTACGGCAACACTGCCCTTACCTTCTATTGCCCAGCCAGCATCTGAAAGTTTACAACCATTTAAAAAGGTGGGCTGTGCCCACCTCACTCAGCTGACTCAGGAGGGCGGGAGAACCGCGCCCCTACAGCACTTTTATACTCCTAGTTTGTTGTCGCGCTTTTTCTGCATATAGGCAGCGAAGAATAGTCCCGCGAGGGTGACTAAAATCAAACCAAGCACGATACCAGAAAGCAGGGGTTCTACCACGTCAGTACTCCTTTGTTAATGTTTTTTGCCTGTTTCTCATCCTACAAGCTAGAGAGGAAGAACGGGTGAGCCTGTAGCGACACAATTTCAAGGCATCTCCGATTCCAGTAGCAGGCTGGAGAAAACTACGCTTGCCTCGACTCTCTAGAAAATTTAAGCTATGTATATGAATCGAAATCTTTATCGATACACAACCACACATATCGCTATACTCGTTCATTGCATAGCGATCGCTTGCGCCCCGATCAAAAACTGCCCTTACATCTCACTTTCAAAAACCTTTGGATAACCAGCTACCTAAACCTGAAATCCTGATGCAGCGCCTCAGCTTGATGGCATTGGCTGCTTTCCTGGTCATCCTCTTAGCACTTGTTGGGGTTAACCTGTTTCGCGTCTCCGATCCTTATGTCAAGACAGTTTTGACCCTAACGGGCGACTCCGTGAAGGGACACGCGATTTTTCAAATGAACTGTGCGGGATGTCATGGATTGGAAGCACACGGTCGAGTGGGGCCAAGTCTGGAAGCCATCTCTAAGCGCAAGTCTCGCGTAAGAATCATTCACCAAGTCATCAGTGGGGATACACCGCCCATGCCCCAGTTTCAGCCCAGTACCCAAGAAATGGCAGACTTACTGCGTTATTTAGAGGAATTGTAGATGGGAGTGGGCATGGATAATCGCTCATTCATCATCAGCCTAGACCTGACTGAACTGTTGTGCGTAAAATCGGGCATAGCGATCGCCCTTGTGCAGCAATTCTTCATGGGTTCCCGATTCCATAATCTGCCCCTGTTCCACAACCAGAATTCGATCAGCGCGGCGCACTGTGGCAAGGCGGTGGGCGATGATGAAAACAGTCCGGTCTTGCATGATCCGTTCTAGGGCTTCCTGCACCAAGGCTTCTGATTCCGAATCCAGGGCAGAGGTTGCTTCATCCAGGATGAGGATTCGAGGATTCAGCAAAACAGCACGCGCGATCGCAATTCTCTGCTTCTGCCCCCCCGATAAATTTACCCCTCTCTCCCCCACCCAGGTATGATAACCCTGGGTAAATTGGGTAATGAACTGGTGGGCGTTGGCAATCTCTGCCGCCACCTGCACGTCCTTGAGGTCAAACTGCGCTTGTCCAAAAGCAATATTTTGAGCAATCGTCCCAGAAAATAGAATCGTTTCCTGCGGCACAATCCCAATTTGCCGCCGCAGACTCCGCAGCGTCACATCCTGAATATTAGTCCCGTCAATCAAAATTTCACCCGCTTGGGTGTCATAAAAGCGGGGAAGAAGATTCACCAAAGTCGTTTTACCCGCACCCGACGCACCCACTAAGGCAATCATTTCTCCGGAGTGTGCCAGCAAATTCAAATTTTGCAGCACCGGAGTTCCTCCTTGCCCCGACTTAGAAAGAGGTTGCACTCCTTCTTTGTCATCCTCTGAGAAGGTAGGATTTGGGGAATTTAGTGCCGGATAGGCAAAGGTAACGTTACAGTATTCCACCTTACCCGTGACCGCCGGAAGCTCAACGGCACCCGGCTTTTCCACCACGGTTGGCTGAATCGCCATCAGTTCAAAAATCCGATCGACCGATGCCTGACCCTGTTTAAATTCGTTGTAATTGCTAGTGAGATGGGCAATCGGGTCAATCAGTAACGCCACTGCTGCGATATAGCTAACAAATTCTGCCCCAGTCAGATTATTAATCGAAATTTGCCAGCCACCGAGGAAAAACAGCAGTAAAACGCTCATCGCGTACAAAAATCCAACCACAGGATTCTGAATCGCCTTTAGCCGTTCAGTTGCATACTTCGCTTTCCGGTTTTCTTCAGCTTCCTGGGCAAAACGGGCAATTTCATAATCTTGGGCGGCGAAAGCTTGTACTAGGCGAATTCCGCTAAATACTTCCGTTAGCAACGCCGATAAATTAGAGACGCGATTTTGGCTGCGGCGAGAAAACTTCAGCATCTGTTCGCCAAACCAGCCAATTAAAACCCCCATCAACGGTGCGACGATAAACGTTGCCAGTGTCAGCTGCCAGTTGAGATAAATCATGTAGCCCAGCACGACGATTAGCTGCAACACGCAGGGAATAAAGTCATGGAAAACTTTATTGACGACTTCCCCAACTCGGTCAATATCCTCGGTGAGACGGTAAGTTAAATCGCCGGTTTGTGCAGTTTCAAAGTAGCCAAAGTTGAGACGATGTAGGTGAGTATAAACTTGCTTGCGTAAGTTAAAGGCAACGAAAAGGGCGGCTTTCGCCATCAGCGAATCCTGTCCATACATCAGGATTTTCTGCACGAGAAAAACGACTGCCAGCACTCCTGCTAACTGGGCAAGTGCTGCCATATCGCCTTGTCCAATGAAATTGGCGATTTTGCCTGCAAGTGCCGCCTGGATGGGCCAGAATACTGTAACCCCTAACGTGCAAGCGAAAGCTTGCGCGATGGTTTTCCACTGAGGGCGGATGTATGGCAGTAGATGCCAGTAACTAGAGCGCGTTTTCAAACCTTAACGTCCTGTAATAATCTTCTCCTTTGTCTGACGCTACCAGTTTTCGGTTGTTTCTGAGCGATTATTCTTGGGTGTATTTTAGGGATAGGAAGCGATCGCTTCCCCCTTCCGCAAGGAAAATAAGGGCAATCCCGCTTTCTGTCTGCTAGCGGAGAGGGTTTCATTTCAGCTTGTGTGTATCGACGAGGTAGACGAAGTTGCGATCGCTCGATGTCAGCACCAACAATGTCAGCATTCAGACACATTTTTTTATACTTTTTCGTTGCCAAACATCCTGTTTTGTGCCTTCTCCATCAAGTCAGAAACCACAATCAATACAGTTGCCAAAATTTCAAGAATTGCTAACCCTGAAATCGCTAATACTTTCAGGATTCCAAAAACGAATAACCAAATCAATCCAATAATTTTTGATTCAGTTAATACAATTCTCAAAGCGCGTAAAACTATTCTAGCAATCCTAATTTTTTGACTAAGTTTCAGATCCGCAGGTTGCGGATCTTGTGCTAGCAGATATTTCTTGATTTGTCTTACTATCGTATCTACTTCTGCTTCTGTAATTTCTACATTGCAGTATTGGTGTAACCAAGTAATTCCACAAATTCGCCCCAATAGAAAATCATGATCTCGATAACGTTTGTCAAAAAAACCACCAAATGCACCCAGGAAATCTGATGCGAGTAGTTCTGCGGCGCTTCCTTCTTGCAGAGAAGCTTTAATATTTTTGGGTAGATTATCGTAGATGGGTTGCAGCCTGCTTATTCCATTACTTTTAGAATTAGCAATTTCGCCGATAATTGCTGGAGTAATTGGACGCAGCTTTATGTGCCGATAAGGGATTGCTTCTTCGATAATTTTCTCAATCTGGCTGATATCTCCAAAATTTTTATCTTCAATTGCTTCTATTAATTTTTCCTTTGCTAAGGCTAATTGATTTCGTTTTTGAATTTCTCTTAAGCGGAGCGAGTCATGTTCTGATTTTGGCAGCGTTAAGCCACTCAATCCAACTTCTAGTGTCGAAAATTCCCCTTGGGTTAGGCGTTTTGCACTATTCAAATTTTCTACGGGAACTGGACGGATATACACGTGCAATCGTTCTGTATTAATTGATGGCTGTTGTGCCGTAAATTCCTCCTGAAACTGACTTGAACGCTCCTTTTTGTGTATTTGATTGGAGCGCAAATCATTTTCTAGTTCAATTCCTTTTAAAATAGGTAGACCATCTAGGATGCCTCCATCCGTATACAGAAATACTAAATGTGTATCATCTGCCTTGCTTTCACGTACAGCCCCTAGCCCTTCTTCCTTCAGTTCTTGTCTTTTGGGTGTTTTAAAGTAGTCATCACTGAGGTCTTTAAGATTGATACTACTAATATCAGAATGATCCCAAATGGGTGGAAAAGCAACCGGAAAAGCGCCGGAAGCGCGACCCCCCATTACTGCCTTGGCCCACATCTTATTCATTGTTTCTTGAGGAATTCCTGAATGAAAAAGAAATTGACGAGTCTCTGAACTGGTAATCGTTTCAATTTCTTGTTCCAAATGTCCTTGTGCGTCGGTGAGATTGATTTGTTCAAGAATTCCTTGCAAGTTGGTAAGCGTCATTAAAAGCGCCAGAGGTTTCGTATTTTCTGTAATCTGGGGAGGCTTGATAACAAGTTCGGCAATTTTTTCAATTGCTTCACCAGAAAGAACGCTGAGATTGGTTTTTTCGCGTTTTGCTTCGGGAGTAGATTTATAAGATTTAGAACGATGAAAAAGCTTATAAAATCCTTTTCTAAGCGGATTAGAACTCTTTTTATATTTCTCTAGGGTTGCTTCAAAGCTATCGGCAAAACTTTCTATCGTCCCTTGAAATCCATCTTTAAAACTAGATAGCATTACCGAAAAGCTATCGATTTTTTGAATATCGGCTTGTTGAACCCAGGCTTGATACAAAGGGCTTTTATGCTCTTCTTCTAAAAATTTGAGTCGTTGATCGAATTTAAAAGGTGGATCTACCTTTCCTTGAAGCAAGCAGTAGGCGGCGATGACACCAGACATTGCCCCTGCTGAAGATCCAGTAATAATATCAATAATCACTTTCGGTTCAGCCTTGACGGATTCTTTCGTCAATTCATAAAAAACTCCTGCCATATAAGCACCCAATGAAATGCCACCAGAGCAGTTGAGTGTAATCAGTTTGGGAGTTTGTGCAGATTTGGTTTCGGTTTTCATGACAATATACTTGGCGGTGAAAATAACTTGAAGTTTAGTTTAATTCAGCGAAGTTCTCTTAGGAGGTTCTTGGCATAAGAGTATTGCTTGGAATTCTAGAAAATTGTTTTGCTTGGCAACAGAAGAGATAAAAGCTGGGTTCTGGTTGTACATAGCATTGAGCAAACAGAGTGATATTGCTAAGCTGGCATTTTGAGCTAGCGTCTTGTTTCTCTGGCGACAGCCATTCCTATAAATAGGGGGATGCTGCTCTAAGTAGCCGTTCGTTTCTCCGACAACCTCACTATTTTATATGAGCAGAGAATAATTAAAACTTTTTCGGGAAAGAATCGCAAGCGTCTCCTCTCCTGCTTGTAACTTGCTGCTGAGGCTACTTCCAGAACTAAGTTAGGATGCTTGAATTAACTGTGTAATTTTGGAAGCTGCGTTGAGTTCTGGATGCTGTTGGTGAAAGTATTACAAATACATCCTCTATCGTGTTACACCTTTTGGTGGGGAACGAAATATCAATATACCAATGGCTGAAGTTATTGTCACATTTGCGTAACCATTTCGTAGCACAAATGCTGGCAGTATCAGTGACTCCAATCTTGGCAAAGGTTTGATGGGTTTTGCTTCTGCTCCACCCATCCTATGAATAATAAAGTTAGTTGGCTGAAGCGCGATCGCTCTCTTGAGCCGAACAATTAAAGGAGTTAGATGAGCGATCGCTACTTTATGAACAATTAAGAAAGATTAAATTTTCTGCTAAATTTTTTGCTACGAAATATGAATTTATGAATTAGTCAAGGATGGCACTTTAAAAGAAAGACGTTTAAAATAAAAGAAGAATTACCAATAAAATTCTTCTTGCATTCAATAAACTCTCCCCAATTAGTTTCAGCTTAGCTAGGAATAAAGCTAAAGAAATAAATAATTTTAGCGATTGCCCAGATTGCAATGGCTTCCTTACCAAGGAAAAATAAATTCTAGAACTCAAAATTCGGGCAGCAGCTTTAGAGAAAGCCTTGTATTCGCCTGAAAAACTCCTGCGCTCAATCGCCGCCCATCGGTAGCGATCGCTAACGATTTTCTAGTGAATTCCTGGCAAAATACAATACACTCACGAATCAAACATCTTTGCAACAACCGATTTATACAGGCTAAATCTATGCAGACATTAAACATTCCTATCAATATTCCCCAGCCGCCGACCTTTGCTTCTATCGAAGATGAACGCCTCCATCGCAAACAACGCCTAGCTGCTGCATTTCGCCTGTTTGCTCGTTTCGGCTTTAGTGAAGGCATCGCCGGACACATCACTGCCCGCGATCCCGAACACCGCGATCGTTTTTGGGTCAATCCCTTCGGGATGCACTTCAGTCTCATCCGAGTCAGCGATCTGCTTCTCGTCAATGAGCAAGGTGAGGTCGTTGAGGGGAATAAGCCTGTCAATCAGGCAGCTTTTGCCATCCACTCCCGCATCCACGCCGCCCGTCCCGACGTTGTAGCAGCCGCACATTCCCATTCAACCTACGGCAAAAGCTGGTCAAGTCTGGGTCGCCTCCTTGACCCTCTCACGCAAGATGCCTGTAGCTTCTACGAAGACCACGGGCTGTTTGATGACTACACGGGCGTCGTTCTCAAACTAGAGGAGGGCAAGCGGATTGCCGACACTTTAGGCGGCAAAAAAGCTCTCATCCTCCGCAACCACGGGCTGCTCACAGTAGGTCACTCAGTCGATGAAGCTGCCTGGTGGTTTATCACAATGGATCGCTCCTGTCAGGCACAGCTAATGGCAGAGGCGGCTGGGAAGCCTGTCCTGATTGACTCGGATATGGCTCGTTTGACGTATCGCCAAGTGGGGTCGCACCACATGGGGTGGTTTAGTTTTCAACCACTCTACGACATGATTGTGCGTCAACAACCAGATCTGCTGGAGTAAGTGTTTTTAAAAGTGTGGAGTGAGGAAGCTTCTAACAAAGGCTGGATTTACAAACCAGCATCTACCGATTGGATTTAAAGAAAAATGAGGGTAGATAAATGACGAAATTAGAGCTACCTAAAGGAAACGATAAAACTTTGAATTCCGACCTAGACTCACCTTTTTCCCAAAAAGATGGCTTATTGGAGTTCAAGGCAGAATTGACCACTCCTGAGTTTTTCAAACGCTGGTCATTTGTCACCAATGTGTATGGTGAACGAGTGCAAGTGGATCACTTTGTCCTGACTTTTCCTGATTTTACACGTCTCAAAAATTACGCTGAAGCTTTGTGTCAATTGGGCGGTCAGATTGTTGAAGGGCCAGGACTCTTTCCTATCGAATTTTGTCCTGAAACTTATGTAATTACCAATGATTTATGGTTGCACTTGTTGACAATATTGATGCCGTCGGGGGGATTGGTGGTTCTAGCTGCGCCCCACGCACCAGACGATCAACTTGACCGATTCCTACATGAGCGGGGAAACACTGGCGTCCACCATATTGCGATTCGCGTAGACGATGTGCAGAGTGCTGGTTTAGTTTGGGAGAAAAAAGGGTTTCATCCATTGTCTAGAGAGCCTCTTAAGGGTGATTCTCTATGCCAATGGTTTTGGCAAAACTCAGCAGGACAAATTATCGAGCTAATTGGTCGTAGTCCTGAAAATCACGCAACTTTTTACTGCCAAAATATAGGGGGTCTTCGGCTCTCGGAAGTGGCAGGGGTTAATGCAAAATGAGTGTTGATTTAAGTAGCTGGTTGCTGGGGATTGATCCAGAGGCGTTTTAGAATTGATGATGATGCGATCGCTATCTGTTCTGGGATGAAATCAGAGAAAAGCGATCGCTCATTTGCTTCTTGATGCCTAAGTCTTAAAATATCAGCGACCTAAGCCCATAATTCCCCTATCCAATCATCCCCTTGTTCCCAATCCCGACAAGGTTCTTCTTTGGGGCCAGAAGGATGAACCGCACAGACAATTTCGCACTGTCCGTAGTAAAAACGGCATCTTCGACAGGTCTGGAGCGCTTCTATATGAACGGTTTCAATGACTCCACCCTCAGACGGAATCGTGTCTCGAAGCTCTTGCTGACAGGAAAAGGTTGGTAGCCACACGCCTATCGAGAGCTGGTCGTTGATTCCCTCTGGTTCCCCGAAAAAGTGGTCGTTGATAGCACCCGGTATGCATTGGCAACCCGTGATTCTGCCTCCGACTTTACTGACAGCTTGACGAATGACTTTAAGAGTACATTTAGCTTCAACCGTAAAATAACCACATATATCAATCCGTTGCGTTCCCGCCGTGGCTACGAGAGTCAGATTGGTGCGAACAAATCCTGCTTGAATAACCAGCAATCTCAAGTGATTGTCGAGTTCTTGAAAAACTGGCTCAACCTCCGACATAATTTTGCCTGTTATTTCTTCAGTTAGACCAAGCGCTCTTTGTAACTGCTGCCAAAGTGCCTGTAGCGTCTTCAAAAGCCGCAACAAGAATGAATCTAGCTTTTGATCAACCTGAATTGGATACTCTTTTATAACCTGGAATCCCTTTTCTAAATGGTGAGCAGTTTCTTGAATACTTGTGAGTCCCAACATCGCTGCTCCGCTTTTAATTGAATGAGCAGCACAAAAAAGCTGGTTGATTTCTTCTGCGTCTTTAATCGTGCTTGTTTCGGACAGCAATCCTTGCTCAATTGTCTGGATATATTCTTTCGTTCCTTCAATAAACAAGTGATTGAGATGATTATTAAGTTCTTCAAAAACTGGCTCAACTTTCGACATCATCTTGTGAGTCAGCTCATCATTCAACCCACAAGACCAAGAAAGCTCCTGCATCAGAGCTTTTAGGGTATCCAAAACCCGTTGTAAGAGTGACTCTAGCTTTTGATCGATCCTAACGGGACAAGCATTGAAGACCTGGAAACATCTTTCTAGGCGGTAAGCCGTTTTCTGAATGCTGAGGAATCCCAGCATTGCTGCACCACCTTTGATACAATGAGCAGCTCGAAAAACCTGATTAATCTTTTCTGGGTCTTCGATAGTGCCTTGTAGATCCAGGAGACCTTGCTCAAGTGTATTGAGGTGGTCAATTGCCTCTTCAATAAAGTAGCCAATAATTCGCTGATGTTGTCCCGACATCATTCTCTTTTCTCCTTGTTTTCGCGTAGGGTATTTTCTACCGCAACGCGCTAGGCTTCGCTCAAGGGAAAACTCCGCAGGGGTCGCGTAGCGTATGCGCTCTGTTTACCGATCTCTCCGGTTCTAACACAGCTTGAGACTGATTGAAGTTTTTTCAATAATTGTTGTCAGCGATCGCTCCACTCAATTGCGATCGCTTCGATATTTCTAAAGTTTTAACATAAAGTTTTAAAAATGCCAGATCCAGTTGTAAGCTAAAAACGTTCGCGATTGCACAGCGCTAATACGGCAATTTTGGAGCAAAAGTGCGAAAAGTGCGAAAATTTTGTGAAAAACGCTCCAATATAACTCCTTTCTTGCTTATACCCTTTCGCTCTATTTCTGCAAAAGTTCGGTCTGGCACCCCTTTGTTGATTGGTTTGGGAAATTCAGAGATGTAGCATCGAAAAAGTGATTGGTATTAGGGAGTCTTTAACATTTTTATAAAAAAATTCCGCGTGAAAAAAACCCTGAGCAAGTAGGGTTAAGGGTAGCTATTGAGTAAATTTGGCTTGAACCAATTAAATTTTTTCGGAAAGTACCCTAGTTCTTAAATATTTTTTTATAGCAATCCTATTTAAGTTATAAACGGATATTTGCCCGTAGAGACGCGATATATCGCGTCTCTACAGAGATTCACAAATCATTGAGGATGGCTACACCTATAAAATGACTTAGCCATTCTGGGAATCAATGATTCTTTGTAAATAACCAAGCTTTTCCTCTTCACGCTTGCTTGTTGCCTTTGTTTTTTTGCTTTTTCCTAACTAACCAGACAACAAAAGCGACAATAAGAATCACAAACACAATTTTAGAAACAGGCCCAAGATGCTCATCTACAAGCTCATAGTTTTCGCCTAGTGCGTATCCGGCATAAGTCAGCAAACCCACCCATAATGTAGTGCCAAGGGTTGAGTAGATTAAAAAAGGCAATAAAGGCATCCCGCTGATGCCTGCTGGAAGCGAAATTAAAGTGCGAACTCCAGGAACCAAACGGCAGAAAAACACTGCTTTACCGCCGTGCTTATCAAACCAATTATCTGCCTTGTCAATATCCTTGCTGGATAACCCGATCCACCTGCCATACTTATTCGCTAATCGCTTTAAGTTTTCTTCGCCTACGAGTTTACCCACGTAGTACCACGGCAATGCACCCAGCATCGTGCCGATTACCCCTGCTGCGATCGCTCCAAAAAAGTGGATCTTGCTATTTGGTTGCGTTGAGACATACCCTGCTAAGGGCATAATCAGTTCTGAAGGGATGGGGGGAAAAAGATTTTCCAAAAACATCAGTAGACCAATTCCCAAGTGACCGAGGGAATTCATGGTGTTCGTTATCCATTCCTGCATAAGTCAGTGTTGGGTATTAGGGGACAGTTATTTTAATTGAAAATTTCAATACTTCTCGCGATCGCATTGTCTTAACGTCACAATTAAACTGTTAAGTTTAGTGAACAAGCTAAGTTTGCTTAACTTTATCAGGTTTTCGAGAATCTGAAAATTGATTTATCTAAATCTTCATCGTAAATTTGCAATATTCAATTTTTGCGGTGAAAGTTTTATTGGCAATTTGAAGTAGCAATCATTTTTTAATTACCCTTTTTTACTAAAGACAGGTTTCAGTTTTTAGCAAGCTCAGCTTGACTGCATTAAAAATCTCGTGAGGTTGAAAAGCTGTTGAGTAACCCTAACGTTTTCTGGGTCAGTTTCTACAACTGAGCTGTTCTTGCAAAATTTTCGGTAATACAAACAAACAATCCGGATAAGTGGCAATCCTGAGTTGTTACTACATGATGACGAAGGGTGGGCATTGCCCACCCTTACCGATTTAGGTTCCAGAAGTCCAAGAATTGATGTACTCAATTTGGTCGGGTGTCAAGCTATCAATTTGAACGCCCATTGCTTGCAACTTCAGCCGTGCAATTTCTTTGTCAACCTCGACTGGAATGGAGTGCAATCCAGGTTCCAGGTTGCCTTTGTTCTTGACGAGGTGTTCGCAAGCTAAAGCTTGGTTTGCAAAGCTCATATCCATCACTGCGCTGGGATGTCCTTCCGCAGCCGCCAAGTTAATTAAACGCCCTTCGCCCAGCACAATAACCGATTTACCATTCTGGAGGCGGTATTCTTGGGTGAAGTTCCGCGCTTCCTTGACTTCAGTCGCTTTGGCACCCAACGACTTGAGGTCAATTTCAATATCAAAGTGACCGGAGTTGCAAACCATTGCCCCGTCTTTCATCACATCGAAATGCTCGGCGCGAATGACGTGCTTGTTGCCAGTGACAGTAATAAACAAATCGCCTACGGGGGCGGCTTCTGCCATTGGCAGCACTCGGAAGCCATCCATCACCGCTTCAATCGCTTTGGTGGGGTCAATTTCGGTGACAATCACATTGGCACCCATTCCCCGCGCCCGGAGTGCCGTGCCTTTGCCGCACCAGCCATAACCGGCGACAACAATCGTTTTGCCAGCGAGCAGAACGTTGGTGGCGCGAATAATCCCATCCAGAGTAGATTGCCCGGTACCGTAGCGGTTATCGAAGAAGTGCTTGGTGTCAGCGTCGTTAACATTGATGGCGGGGAAAGTGAGAACACCATCTTTGAACATGGCACGAAGACGGACAATGCCCGTTGTGGTTTCTTCGGTGGTGCCAATCAAATCTGCAATCTGGTGTTGACGTTCCTGAATCAGAGTAGCGACCACATCACTACCATCGTCAATGATGATGTTGGGTTTGTGATCCAAGGCGATTCGCACGTGGCGACTGTAGGTATCAGCGTCTTCGCCTTTGATGGCAAATACGGGGATGCCATGATCGGCAACCAGGCTAGCAGCCACGTCATCTTGAGTGGAGAGGGGGTTGCTGGCAATGAGGAGGGCATCAGCACCAGCGGCTTTGAGAGCGATCGCCAAGTGCGCGGTTTCAGTTGTGACGTGGCAGCAGGCGACTAACCGAATCCCAGCGAGGGGTTTTTCTTGGGCAAAGCGATCGCGTATTTGTCTCAACACGGGCATCTCTCTACCTGCCCATTCAATCCGTTGCTTACCTAGAGGTGCGAGGGAGAGGTCTTTGACTTCGTGCTTGGGCTGAGTAACAGTTGCAGTCATGAAATTGCTTGCTCAACAAATATTTAAGTTGCGGGTTTTTACTAGGTTACTCGACTAGACCGCTAAAAAGGTAGCCTGATTTTTTAGCCCCACCCCACCAGCCACACAAAGGTTTGAGGCTGGGAGAAATTCAAAATCGAGCTAGAACCCTTACTCTGCCAAGTTGTTGCTTAACTTCTCGCTTTGGTGTGAAGTTACCTGACAAAGGGGTTGTTAGGCTGGGTGGGGATTATTTAAGTAAGCAAATGTACTTAAGTTTACCCAAATACCTGTGTTCAATGCATTTCGGAGGTTTGAAATGCCTTCTCAATCTTCTTGGGCGATCGCTGGAACAATTCTGTTGACTGGTTGGGTAGCATCTCCAATCCAAGCTCAAATTCCACTTCCGCAGAATTTGGAACTACCCGCGCTTAGCCTACCCAGTAGCGATGCACAAAGCCGAATCATGTCTGGTTGCATCCGCTTGGATGGTCGCTGTCTGTTTCAAGTCGCCGCACCCCAGTCGGAATTACCCACACGTATCCAAGATATTCAGCAGAGATTGGAAACAATTAGCAGCCAATACTTGCAGGAGGATGCCTCAAAACTTCAAATTGAAAGCAAAAAGCAAAATAATTTGCCAGTCATCTATGTCAATGACCAACCCCTGCTGACAGTGACACGACCCGATGCCGATTTACAAGGGGGAGACTTAGATACACGGGCAGAAAAGCTTAAAGAATCCTTGCAAGAAGGACTGAAACGGGCGAAACGGGAGCGACAACCGCAGTTTTTAACTCGTCGAGGTGCGATCGCGGGCGGGTTTTTGGTAGCAATGATTGTGAGTAGCTGCGCGATTCACAGTAGTTCCAAGCGATCGCGACAACGGTTAACCGGCACCACCACTACACCTACAGGTCATCCGGTCACAACCCAGCTGGCTCAACAACAACAAGGGAATTTACAAGAAGTTCAGCGCCGCTTGTATCAAATGGCGCAAGCCAGTATTTGGGGCGGAGGAACCCTCATCGGGCTTGGTTTATTCCCCTACACCCGCATCCTACAGGTTTTGATGCTCAACGTTCTCCAAATCCCTTTGCGACTGGGGATTGTCGGACTAGGGACTTATGTTGTCATACGTTTGAGCTACGTCTTGATCGACCGCTTCGCTGGCGCTTTAGCCAGCAGCTATTTACTCACGCCCGAAGCCTCCCGCCGTTTGCAACTGCGAGTTTCGACAATTTCCGGTGTCACCAAAAGTATTACCACCCTAGTCTTGTTAGGAGTGGGTAGCTTGGTCGCCCTGACCACATTAGGCGTGGAGATTGCCCCCTTACTTGCCGGTGCTGGCTTGGTTGGCGTTGCGGTGTCTCTTGCCTCCCAAAACCTGATCAAGGACGCGATTAATGGGTTTTTAATCATTGTGGAAGACCAGTATGCGGTTGGCGATGTGATTGCTGTAGGCGACGTAGGCGGTTTGGTAGAAAACATCAATCTGCGGATTACTCAGGTACGCGATGCTGAGGGTCGATTGATTACGATTCCCAACAGTGAAATCAAAATTGTCGCTAATCTTTCCAGCAACTGGTCGCGGGCAGATTTAAATATCCCTGTCGCCTACCATGCCGATGTCGATCAGGCGCTGAAGCTGATTGACACCATTGCCCAAGAAATGAGCCGTGACGTGACATGGCAAGAGCAAATTCTGGAAAAACCCCAAGTCCTGGGAGTCGATAATTTTGGAGAACGGGGCGTCACGATTCGGGTATGGATTAAAACCCAGCCCTTGAAGCAATGGGACGTGGCGCGGGAGTTCCGCCGCCGTCTAAAAATCGCCTTTGATGAGACGGGCGTGCCAATCCCGCTACCCCAGCAGGAGATTTGGTTTAACCGTTCTCTGCCTGCAAAATCTCAGATAGATGAACACGAATCTCACTCGCCAATTTAGTACTAATGTACTATAATAGAAGGGTAGGCAAATCCAGTCGAGAAACCGCCTGAACCCCACATGGAGTCAAGTATTCAAGCCATGACCAAGCACTACATTCTCAGCCTGAATCCGACTGCTCAGCATGACTGGGATCGTTGCACTCTCAGAAACCCTATCACTGCTGAACGCCCAGACTTGGCGAGTTTGATTGCCGAAGCGGTGGGAGCGGATGCCGGTTCTTACCTGGTAGCTGTCCATATTGAAGTCCAAGTTTTGGAAAAAGCACCAAATCTGCAACCAGAGCGCGTTCATCTGGATGTGCAAGTGACGCCGAAGCAGCTCAAGGAATTAGTCGCATAGAGGCGGAATACCAACTAATTTGGCATTTCAGCAATCGTTGTTGTAAACCCGCCCTCCGGTTTAAAGTTGAAATCCGGCGAGGGTGGGGCTACAAGAACGCAGCCGCCTTTCATGAAGGCTAGTAAAAATTTTTTACAGCTTCTCATGTCCGGACGACACTAGGACAAGGCAGTGCCGTTCGCCTACCGACGCTACGGAAGTCCGCTTTTGGTGGACTAGTACAGATTTTTTTTTACAACAAGTATTCTTCAAGAAGAAGATGCAAATGAAACTGAGTCAATATCCCGCTGCGATCGCTCAAGCTGCTCATACTGTGAATGAAGTGGATGCTCAGCTTGCCGCCGCTCATCTGGTGATTAACCGCATGGAAGGCAATGCTGACAAAACGGTGGCATTTGAGCAAGATTTGAAAAATGACAATCAACGCAAGGCGCGTCGCTTTGAATTACTGATGGTGAATTTGGAGTATCAGCAGGCGCTGAATACGATGATGCGCTTAAGTGCTGAAAAAGCCAATGCGGTGGCTCACCTGGAGTATCTCCGCAACCAGTTTAGCGTTGCCAAGCTGGAAACACGTCTTGCGATCGCCCGACAGCTTGCTGGTTCCGAAGCCTTGGAACTGGTGGGTGTGTAAGCGATAAAAGCTTCACCGATGACCAGAAGATGGGATAAGTCGGTGTTTCTACAAACAAGTGGGGGTGGGCACTGCCCGCCCTTTTTTTGTCGCACCACAATGGCAATGCTTTGGCACAATAGTTATAATTGCCTATCTGAATTCCAGATTGGCTACCTTGAATAACAATCTCATGACTATCGTTACATCGGCAGAAATTGAAAATTTTCGCTCCGAATTGGCAGATTATCCAGACGCTCTAGCAGCTTTGGATGTAATCGAGGATTGTGAAGGAGATTTAGAAGATGCGGCGATGGTGCTGGCAATTCGAGTCGGACAGCAACCAGAGATAGCAAACGCAGAATGGTTGCCGATTTTAACTAAAAAATGCCGCGCTGTTATCTGCCAACAAGAATTTCGCGATGAGCTGGTTAATGGAAAATTTGCCCGGATGATGGGGCATTTGGCAGCCACAAAACTTTGCCCAAGCCCTTTAGTAACGCCCGTTTTGATGTATGTGGCTCAGCAGGGTGTGAAAAATTTTTGCGAACCTTTCGATCCGGTATCCTAGCCACACAAGCTTGTTTTTAAATGCAAAGAACCCAAAAGTTAAGAACGCCAAGGTACGCAGAAGAAGGATTCTCTTTGCGTACCTTGGCGTTGAAATAAGAATTTTAGGAATGCTGTTTAGGATTGTGGGGAATCTGGAAATTGACGTGATCGCACTTCGCTACCGTAATTCTGCACTGCTTGGGTAATTGTTTCTCGCAAATTGGCGTAAGATTTGGCAAAGGGCGGCTGGCGTTCGGAGAGCCCCAGCAAATCGGCGGTAACGAGTACCTGTCCATCGCAATGCACCCCAGCCCCAATTCCTATCGTCGGAATCGATAATTTTTGGGTAATCTGCAATCCCAAATCGGATGGGATATGCTCCAAAAGCATCGCAAAAGCACCTGCTTGTTCCAGCGCGATCGCTTCTTGTAAAATTTTCTCTGCCGCTTCTGGTGTTTTTCCCTGCTGTCGGTAGCCTAACTGATGTACTGATTGAGGAGTCAGACCCACATGACCCATTACCGGAATGCCTGCTTGCACGACTCTGGCAATCGTTTCCACCATTGCCGGATATCCTCCCTCCATTTTCACCGCCTGAGCGCCGGTTTCTTTTAATACTCTCCCAGCTGAGTGAATCGCTTGCTGAGGACTTTCTTGATAACTCAAGAATGGTAAATCGCACACGACTAACGCCTGTTTGACACCGCGACGCACGGAGGAGGCATGGTGTAGGATTTCATCTAGCGTCACCGGCAGGGTTGTCTGATAACCGAGTGCCACCATCCCTAGGGAATCCCCCACCAGAATCACATCCACTCCAGCGGCGTCTATAAGTTGCGCAATCGCATAATCCCAAGCTGTCAACACGACAATGGGACGCCCCTGTTGTTTCCACTGGATTAATTGCTGGGTGGTGACTGCCATTTTTTAGATGCGATTTTGAGAAGGTTGTTAATCATTGGTAGGGATAGGCTAGAACCCACCCTACTTGTAAAAATTAACAACTATTTCAGCGCTCCGGTTTCATCGTTTGCACAAATCTTAGAAAATCGTCAGTTTCCCAGCCGTCTTCAATATCTAGGGTCTGTATGTTAAAAACTCCTACAGAACCGTCAGTCAGTTCGACTTCCATCGGCACTGTTCCACCAAGACCATAGGTGTTCACTACCTGTTCTACCAGAGTACAAGGCATATTGAACGTACCCATATCGATTCTGCCATTGTTAGCTCTGTAATCCCAAACGACTACCTTTTCAATTCCAGCAGAATAGGGTTGCTGACAGTAGAATCGATGACTCAAGGCAATCATCCGCGCCATGTGGACATCGTAGCGGCGCATCTCACCCCCGAAAGCAGAAACAGTTGTGTTTCGATCGGGGACTTCAAAGTAACCCAGTCGCACGTTAGCACTGGCATCGAGGGTATTTTCTAATCGGATGGTATTGATCCGGATGTCTGCTGGACTAGCAGCTTGAGCGATCGCAGAGAAAGCCGTGGCAGCGATCGCTGCACTTACAACAGTTTTGGCAAATTTTTTCAGCATGGAAGCGTCAATCTGTTAATGACTCAAACAACCTGTAACAGACTTCAACTTCCGGCTGACTTATTCCGTTAATGTAGACCCTGACAAATTGTTTACTCTTCTCCCCGAACGAAGGCTAAGTGCGGGGTCACGCGCCCCGTCGTCAAGCTAATCCAAGCGAGTCCTTCACTGGTTCCCACCCACAACTTATCGGCAACATCCGTTGATAAAGAGAGTATCCGACTGGAGGGGAGGTCGCCAACTCGATCCAGAACCGCACCCGTATCCGGATTCAATCTCAATAAACCATTATCTGTCCCTACCCAAACGCTCCGATCTTGGGCAAAGCGCACAGCGGTAACGTTGCGTCCCCTGAGTGGCGTCACCGACCGCAGCACATCCCCGGTTTTCGGGTCAATGACTAGCAAACTGCTGGGCGTTCCTGCCCAAATCCGTCCCTGTGGATCTAGGGTGAGAGCTTGCACTGTGGTGCCGGGAATATCCCTCAGCCGCTTCATCACAAAGGCATTGGCGGTATTAATTCGCACTAATCCTTCTAGGGTTCCAACCCACAGCTGACCTTCGCGGTCGAGGGTGAGGGCATTCGCTGACACTCCGGGAAGCTTTTGCACCGTTGTCATTAACAATCCCTGGTCGGGACTGATCATGGCAAGACCGCGATCGCTTCCTACCCACAGATAACCCCGCTGGTCAGTCAATAGCGACAACACCCGGTTAGACGGTAAGGTGAAATTTTGCGCCGTCACTTCATTGCTGCGGGGATCTACACGCAGCAGTCCTTCGTAAGTTCCCACCCAAACTCGTCCCACTCGGTCTTGCGCTAACGCGCCGATGGTATAGTTCGGTAGAGCAATCCGAGCCAAAACATTGCCTGTCCTCGGATTTATCCGCGCTAAACTCTGCCAGGAACCAACCCAGAGACTGCCGGTATAACCCGGTTGCAATGCAGTGACGCGAAAATCTGCGGGTAGGGGGGTGGCTTCTTGCCGTCGGCGTTCGGGGGGCAAGGGACGACCTCCAGGCGGCGGCGATGAGGGTGGATAGGTGAGTAGGTCATCTCCCCGGTCTACCTCCGTAGATTGTTGAGCTAGTACGCCACTACCACGGGTCTGTGAATCTGATTGGATGATTCCCCATACTGGTAGGCTTAAAGAAAGCAGCGTAGCACTAATAAACAAACCGATACGCTCACTCAAGAATGCCATCGCTAATCTCCTTAGAAGAGGCTTTGCTAACGTGCCTCTCTTCATTTAGCTGAAATATAAGTTCCTACTACATTTAAGCCTGTGTTAGCGACAGATTGAAAAATTACAACGAAGTCGCGATCGCGGATTGCATAACTTGAGTATATTTACTCAACAAATTAATCACAAACGCCAAATGTTTTTAGTTTGCCATTGACAAAGTAGAAAGCATTTGAACAGTATGCAAGAGTGCCAATTTCTAAATATTGAGGTACACCAGCGGAATCAGTTGGTAGTGCTTTCCAGAGTTCAATTGCTGGTTTTGCTTTAAAAATTTGCTGTTCGGATGTTCCAGATTTCAAAGGAGAATATTCGCGGGCGGCTGGTCCGAGTTCTCCGGGTGGTTTGAAGCTAATCGCTGTGTAAATAGTGCCTTGTGAGGACTCTGGAAGATGGCTGAAATCCTTAACCACGGCGGGGTCGAACTGTCCGCTGCTCTGGGTAATGGCAATCAAAAATCGAAAATTATTATTTTTAGGGTTGACTAACAATAGAGCGTAATCTTTCTGCTTGTCTTCGTTGAAGTCAGCGGTGAAAATGCTACAAGTCGTTCGCTGTCCGGGATTTTCCCGCTCGTATGCACGAATGGAAGCGACAAAGTCAGATTCTTGCGCCAAGCGATACTCGCCCAAGGTTGCTTGGAGCGATTTGGGGATTTCTCCTTGGCACTGAGGTTCTGGTAGCGCTGTCACGGATGGGGCTGCTTGAGTCCCGATGGAAGCGGGATCGCGGCGAGAGGCCGTCACATCGGTTAATGTACTCAGCGGCAGATGGTTGGATACAGCGATCGCACTACACGCTGCCAGCATCAAGGATGCGGCTAGGAGAGAAACTTTTTTTAGCATTCCCAACAAAAAACAACGACCCTATAATATTCGGTGCGCGATCGCTATTTTCAGTGATTTTTATTCGTTTACTAATTGTTTCCAAAAGTCAAGTCTTTATTTGTAACAAAACCTATAGATTTATAGGCAATAAGTAAAGCTTATGTTTACAAAAAGAAGATTAGAATATCAACTTATTACCTTGCTGGTATAGTTAAAAATTAATAAAGAAAAAAGTTATGGGATCGCTTAAACCCGTAACAACATTCAGGATTCCCTCAGGAAGGAAGACATGTCTTACTCTCAAACAAAAACTCAGACAAAGACTGGGTATAAGGCCGGGGTTCAAGATTACAAACTCACCTATTACACCCCAGACTATACCCCCAAAGATACTGATGTCTTGGCGGCTTTCCGGGTTACGCCTCAGCCTGGTGTTCCTCCAGAAGAAGCTGGAGCTGCTGTTGCTGCTGAATCTTCCACAGGTACCTGGACAACAGTATGGACAGACCTGCTGACAGACCTGGATCGTTACAAGGGTCGTTGCTACAACATCGAGCCAGTACCAGGCGAAGACAACCAATATTTTTGCTATATTGCTTATCCCCTGGATTTGTTTGAAGAAGGTTCTGTTACAAACTTGTTGACCTCTCTGGTGGGCAACGTGTTTGGTTTCAAAGCTTTACGTGCGCTGCGCTTGGAAGACTTAAGAATTCCTGTTGCGTACCTCAAAACCTTCCAAGGCCCTCCTCACGGGATTACCGTTGAGCGCGACAAACTGAATAAGTACGGTCGTCCTTTGCTGGGTTGTACGATTAAGCCGAAGCTCGGTTTATCAGCTAAGAACTACGGTCGTGCCGTCTATGAAGTCCTGCGCGGTGGTTTGGACTTCACCAAAGATGACGAAAACATTAACTCCCAGCCTTTCATGCGCTGGCGCGATCGCTTCCTGTTCGTTCAAGAAGCCATCGAAAAAGCTCAAGCTGAAACAGGTGAAATCAAAGGTCACTACCTAAACGTGACTGCTCCCACCTGCGAAGAAATGATGGAACGGGCTGAATTCGCTAAGGAAATCGGCACACCGATCATCATGCACGACTACCTGACGGGTGGCTTCACTGCTAACACCACCCTCGCTAAGTGGTGCCGCCGCAACGGTATCCTGCTGCACATTCACCGCGCTATGCACGCTGTGATTGACCGTCAAAAGAACCACGGTATTCACTTCCGCGTTCTCGCCAAGTGTCTGCGGATGTCTGGTGGAGACCACCTGCACTCCGGTACCGTCGTTGGTAAACTGGAAGGCGAAAAAGGCATCACGATGGGCTTTGTTGACCTAATGCGTGAAGACCACATTGAAGAAGATCGCTCTCGCGGTATTTTCTTCACCCAAGACTGGGCTTCTATGCCTGGTGTGATGCCCGTGGCTTCTGGTGGTATCCACATTTGGCACATGCCTGCTCTGGTGGAAATCTTTGGTGACGACTCCTGCTTGCAGTTCGGTGGTGGAACCCTTGGGCACCCCTGGGGTAACGCACCTGGTGCAACCGCCAACCGTGTTGCTTTGGAAGCTTGTGTCCAAGCTCGTAACGAAGGTCGCAACCTGATGCGCGAAGGCGGCGACGTGATCCGCGAAGCTTGTAAGTGGAGTCCTGAGTTGGCGGTTGCTTGCGAACTTTGGAAGGAAATCAAGTTCGAGTTCGAGGCAATGGATACTCTGTAATCTAATGACAGAGTCATGATTGTTGAGTGCTGAGTTAAACTTAAACAAACTCAACACTCAAAATTCAGAACTCTTTAGGTCTGGGGTCAAATATGGATCTCAAGCAAATTGCCAAAGACACGGCTAAGACACTGATTAGCTACCTGACTTATCAGGCAGTGAAAAATATCGTGGCTCAGTTGAGCGAAACAAATCCTCCTTTGGCAATTTGGCTGAGTAACTTTTCTAAAACGGGCGTCATCCAAGATGGAGAAGCCTACGTCAAGGAATTACTCAAAGAAAATCCAGAGTTAGCGCTTCGGATTATGACTGTGCGCCAGCATCTTGCAGAGGAAGTAGCAGACTTTTTACCTGAGATGACTCGCACTGGTATTGAGAAATCTAATATCGAATATCGGCGTCAACATCTCGAGCGAATTACGCTACTTACTTTACCTGACCCCAGCTTCCAGCCGGAACAACAAACTGAATCACCAGGCGAGTCTGGATAACCTCGACCGTCATCTGACAGAACTCTTCAACTTTGGACGTTAGACCGCATCAAGCGTCCACTTAGCAGACATACCTACAAGGAAGACCACACAACTATGAGAACTCTGCCTAAAGAGATTCGTTTCGAGACTCTTTCCTATTTGCCAGCGCTTACCGACGCGCAAATCAACAAGCAAATCCAATACATCCTCGACCAAGGCTATATTGCAGGGGTTGAATTCAGCGATAGTTCTGCACCGGAACAGCACTACTGGACATTGTGGAAACTGCCTCTGTTCAATGCTACGACAACCCAAGAAGTTCTCACTGAAATCAAAGCTTGCCGTTCTGAGAACCCCAACGCCTATGTCCGAGTCATGGGCTTTGATAACATCAAGCAGTGCCAAGTTCTCAGCTTCATCGTTGGGAAGCCAAACCAAAGAGGTTACTAAACCTTAATTAGTCAGGTGGGCACTGCCCAACCTACTCATCGTTAACTCGTGCAAAATTGGAGAGGCAGAGCAATCTACCTCTCCAATTTGTTTGTTTGATGCCTAGCAATCGGAGCATTCACTTTAACAGACTATGACCTACTACATTTCTCCCCGCTTTTTAGACAAGCTGGCGGTTCATATCACCAAAAATTTTCTTGACCTCCCTGGAGTACGAGTTCCTCTGATTCTCGGAGTTCACGGACGGAAGGGAGAGGGAAAATCTTTTCAGTGTGAATTAGTATTTGAGCGGATGGGCATTGAAGCTGTCCATATGTCGGCAGGGGAACTGGAAAGTCCAGATGCAGGAGATCCCGGGCGTTTGATCCGCCTGCGCTATCGGGAAGCAGCAGACTTGATCAAGGTGCGCGGCAAGATGTGCGTGCTAATGATCAATGATTTGGATGCTGGGGCAGGGCGCTTCGATCAAGGCACCCAATATACGGTGAATACTCAGCTGGTGAATGGCACGCTGATGAATATTGCTGATAAACCTACAGATGTGCAACTTCCTGGCAGTTATGATTCCACGCCGCTACCCAGAGTGCCGATTATTGTCACAGGCAATGACTTCGCCACCCTGTATGCGCCGTTGATTCGGGATGGTCGGATGGAAAAATTCCACTGGGAACCCGATAGAGATGACAAGATTGGCATCGTCGGAGGCATTTTTGAGCCAGATGGATTATCTCGCAGTCAGATTGAACAGTTAGTCGATCGTTTTCCCGATCAAGCGATTGATTTCTTTGGTGCAGTGCGATCGCGCATTTACGATGAACAAATCCGCTCTTTCATCCACGACATTGGGATTAACCGGGTTTCTACTAGGGTAGTAAACAGTGCTGAAGGACCACCAGTGTTCAAAAAGCCTGATTTCACTCTTTCTCGCTTAATCGAGTTTGGCAACCTGATGGTTCAAGAACAGCAGCGAGTTCAGAATTCACGCTTGGTAGAGGAGTACAATACAAGCCGACGCTCCGTGACTCCAGAAGTTAGGGATGTGCCTCAGATGTCATCCATACCCCCGGAAAATCGGAAGACCGTTGTCCGTAATGAACTGGCGAACGAGCCATCGCACCCCCATGAGTCCGACCGAGGTAACGGTCACAGCAGCAACACTCAGGTAAATAGTGCCCGAATTAGTCCACAGGTGCAGCAACAGATCCGGGATCTACTTGCCCAAGGCTATCGCATTGGTATAGAACACGCAAATGCACGTCGGTTCCGCAGCCAATCTTGGCAAAGCGGCGATCCCATTCAGACAACAAATGCATCGGAAGCGATCGCTGCTTTGGAAGCTAGCTTGAGCGAGCATAATGGGGAGTATGTGCGCTTCATTGGCATTGACCCCAAGGCCAAGCGGCGCGTTGCAGAAACGATTATCCAACGTCCGAATAGTTAACGTTTGTAGTGTAGTATTTGCTGGGAAAGCGATCGCTCTCTTGGGGCGATCGCTTTTGTTTATCCTGGCGAATCGATAATTCAATAAGAGCGGCATGGGAACAAAAATTTGTTAATTTCGTCGCCCTTTGCGGTATAAATTTACAGTAACGAAGTGAGCGATCGTGATTAAGATATAGAGGCTCATCGAATCACAAAATCAATCCAAATTCTGTAAAGTTTAGGTAAAGTTGCACGATTTTTGTGCAATTTTTGATGAAGTTTTCATTGCTGAGATAGCGATCGCTTAATCACTTTACTTGTCACCGTAACAGAGCGATCGCTATCTCACGAGCAATTGCTCAAACAACCTGCCTGTGCCTCTTTCAACACGTTTTTAGTTCGCTAGATTTGCACTTTGGTTAAAAAAAATCATGCAGTCCATAATCATCCTCTGGACTGATGTTTCGCTATGTAAAGCCCCTTACGATGAGATGACACTAAAATTATGTTTAATGATTCTTTGAACCGAATCATTTCATTGAAATCTAGGCTGTTCTTAAATACGAGTAACTAAGCTTTTTCCGGGTGTTTCTAATGCGAAAAGCGAATGACTAGCGAAAAACAAATTATAGGGTGGATAGAAAAACATTCTATGTTGCAATTGCAGTCAATCAAAAGGCTTTTTAGTAGTTTCTAAATAGCTCTTGAAATTGCATCCTAGCTGTTGTTTGAAACTGAAAATATCAAAGCGTTTTATCTCAATCTCTTCACGAGAGCAATGATAAACCACTCCTAAAAAGTAGCGAAGTAAAGGCTGTGTATACTCTAATAAGCGAAGGTTATACAAAACTATTGAATCAAGATTGCCATTCAGTCCTTGAGCCTAGCTATTCAAAGAGACAAACAATCGCAATAACCCTAGTGTAAGCCTAATTCTTTGACTATGAAACGCCCGATTACCTCTCCCCATGAAGATTTGGCTATTACTGACTCTGCAAGTATTTCTAAATCTTCCCCAAAATCAGCAAGGTCTCAAGGAAATTGGATGCGTTACTTAGTCTTAGGACTATTAACTAATGCAGCTATTTGGGGAGGAGCTTTATATTATATAAAAGTTACCAAACCCAATTACAGCACTGAGTTAGCGCTTAGTTTACCCTCAGCCGGTTCAGCCAGCAATATCAACCTGCCAGGGATTGGGCAAGCTTCCTCTAAAAGCGACTCTCCCTACATGAGTACGAATCAAGATCCCAGAGAGAACTATAAATTTCTAGCTCTCAGTAAGCCGGTCTTGGAGACTGCTGCTAATAAGCTCAATATGCCCTTGCAAGATTTTGGTAAACCCAGAGCTAAAGTATTAGACAACACCACGCTGATGACTTTTGAGTTTCAAGGAACGACTCCCGACGAAGCTTATAAAAAATCTTTAGCGCTCTACGAAGCCTTGCAAGTAAAAATCAACGAACTGAGAATTAAGGAAGCCGCTCAGCAGGATAAAACGCTACAATCCACCCTTGGGGAGTCCCAAAAAAAATTAAAAGCAGCGCAAACACGCCTATCTGAGTACAAAGCGCGTTCGGGTTTAACTTCTACGGATCAACTTACGAACCTTTCACAAAATATTGAACAGCTACGCCGACAGCGGGCTGAAGTATTAGCTAAACAGCAAGATGCGAATGCTCGTTTGCAAGGACTATCTAGTAGCTTAGATTTATCGGCTAAACAAGCAGCAGATGCTTTTGTTCTTCAAGCCGACTCCCTATTTCAACAATACTTACAAGACTATAGTGAAGCGAACAGCCTCTTCGTTGCTTTGCAATCAAAGTTTTTACCCGATCATCCTGCTCTAATTCAGCAGCAGGCAAAGCTAAATGCCGCTCAAACGGCTTTACTGAGGCAGGGGCGATCTCTTTTAAAGCGACCCGTTACGATAGCAAGTCTAGAAGAACTTAACCTGAGCAAAAGTGGTGGATCGGGAACCTCGCGGGATGCTCTTTTCCTAGAGTTAGTGACAGTGCAGACAGAGGCACAAGGACTCCAAGCAGAAGCGCGATCGCTCAACCAACAGCTTGCTCTACTTGAGAATCGGCTCAAGTCACTTGCACAGCAAGAGGTTTCATTAGCCGACCTGATGCGGGATGTGCAAATTGCCGAAGCAGTTTTTTCTTCTACTTTAGCGAGATTGGATTTGAGCAAGTCGAATATATCTTCCTCTTATCCCCAACTTCAAATCTTTACAGAGCCTACAATTCCAACTTCTGCGAGTGCCCCCAATAAGAAATTAGTTCTGCTAGGTGCAGCCTTAGGTTCCTTGTTTTGTACTAATGGACTACTGTTACTGTGGCTGCGCGATCGCAAAATTTCTCGGTCTTCTACGCTAGTTAAACATACCTACTTGGATACCAGTCCGTAATCACTGGAAATCGATTCAGATTTCAGGAGATAAACCGCAGCAACAATATTGTTTTGATTAGACCCAAGATGCATGAACCAGATATCAATGAAACCTCAAAATCTTGAAGAAAAGTTGATTTGGTATTACATTACCTGGATTTATGTAATTCACATTCTTGGGCTACAAATGACCTTAGTGCCTATACTAGCTTGGTTTTTCTTGTGGCGTGTAGGAAAGAAACTGTGGAACCAAACAGAGAATACGCCCACTGAGGAGAAAATAACCATTCCCACAACAATCTGGGTGTGGATCATTTGTATCTTAGTCATGGAGGTGGCTTTAATTGCTGCTCACATGAACTTCAATCTAGGATTAGGCAAAATTCTGAACTCATCAATCAATTGGGTTGTAAGATATGCTCCCTTAGCGTTATTTCCTCTTGCAGGCTGTTTAAAAATTCGACCACAGATAATTTATAGAGCAGCTTGCATACTTTGTCTGCAAAGCTTAATTGCTGTGATCGTTTGCTATACAGCGTCTAGATTACACCTACCTTCTCATATCTACACTTCCCCTTTGCGGCTCATAGAACGTAGCGGTCTTGCCTACTACAGTGTTAACCTCTACGGTCTCGATCCTGAAGGAGGTGGAGTTCGTCTTGAATTGTTTACGCCCTGGGCACCTGCCTTGGGAATGGTAGGAAATATCTATTTCTTTCTAGCAGCGCAAGAATCGAACAAAAAATGGCGATTCATTGGCATGATTGGCGCGGTTGCAATGATTGTGGGTTCGGTTTCGCGCCTAGGTATTGTATCTCTTCCTTTTGTCATATTTTCTACTTGGGCTTTATCAAATTTTACGAAACCTTATATACAGCTCATAGCCGGAATCGCCAGTTTTGTTATGGGAGTGTTTTCTTCCTGGCTAATCAATTCATTTAGAGCTTTCTCAGATATGTTCTACCAGGCAAGAGCAGGCTCTTCCAGAGTGAGAGATATATTGGCTCGCCTAGCAGTAGAACGTTGGAAAGAAGCTCCTATATGGGGACATGGAATTGGTGAATTTAAAGGGCCTGCTGTTGCAACATTCAAGCCAATCGGTTCTCACAATACTTGGTTTGGTCTTCTGGTAACGAAAGGAATCGTAGGGTTTACGGCACTTGTCATTCCCTTGGCTTGGAGCTTCATAGATTTAGTAATTAAGTCGCAAAGCAGTCGAGTTTCACGAGTAGGATTAAGTATAATCTTGGTGATATTTATGTTTACTTTTGGGGAAAATATAGAGGCTCTTGCCTATGTTTATTGGCCTGGGTTAGTTATGTTAGGAATTAGCATCAAAGAAAAGTTTCCTAGCTTTTTATTCGCTGAGACCAATATTCCTGAAAACGGTTATAGAGTCAAAACAGAACTTTAAACTGTTTACTGATGATTGAGGGGAATTAAGATAACATTTTTTTATTAGACTTACACAAAGGTTAAACTAAATGCCAGTAATATCAGTGATAATTCCGGTCTACAATGCTGAACAAACAATCTTGGAAACGGTTAAATCTGTTCAGCAGCAAACATTTTCAGACTTGGAAATAATTTTAGTTGATGACGGATCGAGTGACAAAAGCGTAGAACTGCTTAAAGGAATTGTTGATGAACGGGTAAAAGTATTTGTCTATAAAAATGGCGGAGCCGCCGTCGCTCGCAATCGCGGTTTAGCTCACGCTAAAGGTGAATTTATTGCCTTTATCGATGCAGATGATTTATGGACACCAGACAAGCTAGAACTACAACTTGCAGAATTACAAAAGCACCCAGAAGCAGGAGTAGCTTATAGCTGGACTTCTTTTATAGATGAAAAAGGAAAACTTTTATATGTGCAGCAACCCGTATATTTTGAAGGAAATGTTTATCCACAATTATTAGTCAGCAATTTTCTAGTTTGTGGGTCAATTCCACTGATTCGTAAGCAAGCAATTGAGTCCGTTGGGGAACTCGATCCAGAACTGAAATCTACTCATGATTGGGATTACTGGCTCAGGTTAGCAGCTAAGTGGTCTTACGTTCTGGTTCCTCAACATCAGATTTTTTATCGTCAAGTAGCTGGCTCAATTTCTTCCAAAATAGAGGTTAGGGAAAAATATAATCTGATGGCGCTTGAAAAGGCTTTTCAGACAGCACCAGCAGAGTTGCAATCTCTCAAGAACCAGAGTTTAGCAAATGTTTATCAGCACCTCGCCGATCTGTATTTAACTCGTAAAGCAGATCCTGATGCAGTTAAGCAAGCGGGTTACAAACTAAAAACGGCAGTTCGTTTGTATCCAAAAATGCTCCTAAATAGCAGCGCTCAGCGCTTACTGCTGAAATGGCTGGTGATGCGATCGCTTTCCCCTAAATTCGCTAACTATTTTCGGCAGATATCTACTAAATTTCGTGATTTTCGATATCAACGCTGGAGTAAAAATTTAGCAAATATCGGTAAGGAGACGCCCTGAATTTAGTTTAAAAACCGACCAAAGCGAGGGAATTTAGAAGAAGGGTTTAAATCCTTCTATAAATATCAGAAATAATTAGCAATTTTTAAATTAGTCGCTTCAAAGAGTTTTATAAGAGGTATCAATTTGTCAAGATTAGAGAAAAAGATTCTATCTGAGCCTGACCAAACTCAGCACTTTCAGACTGACCATCTGAAGGCTGATTTAAAAGGTCGCTCGGTTCGTGGCGGTGCAGTCACGATGGTGAGTCAGGGGTGCAAATTTGTACTTCAAATGGGATCGACGGTTGTGCTAGCTCGTCTACTCTCACCTCAAGACTACGGTCTAATTGGGATGGTGACTAGCGTGACGGGTATTGTGTTTCTCTTCAATGACATGGGTCTGTCAACGGCGACGATCCAAAGAGCCGAAATCAACCACAAGCAAGTCAGCACCCTGTTTTGGGTGAATGTGGGGATGAGCCTCTTGCTGATGCTATTGACTGCGGTTATGGCACCGGCGATCGCTTGGTTTTATGGTGAGCCGCGCCTCACCTGGATTGCGATCGTTTCTGCCAGTGCATTTATATTTGGTGGGTTGAGCGTCCAGCACCAAGCCTTGCTTCGGCGGCAGATGCGCTTTACCGCTCTCGCTGCAATTGAGATCGTCTCCATCGTGCTGGGGGTAGCGATCGCGATTATTTCGGCTTTGTATGGGGCTGGATACTGGTCGCTGGTATTTATGTCACTGACTACGGCAATCGTCACGGCTGCTGGGGTTTGGGTAATGTGTGGTTGGCGTCCTGGCTTACCTGCTCAACGCTCAGGCGTCCGTTCTATGCTGGCTTTTGGTGGCAACCTCACTGGTTTCAGCGTCCTTAACTACTGCGCCCGAAACCTGGACAACATTCTAATCGGACGGGTGTGGGGTGCTGAGGCTCTAGGTGTGTACGCGAAAGCATACAGCCTAATGATGCTTCCTTTGCAACAAATCAACTCCCCAATTACCGCTGTTGCCGTTCCCGGTCTGAGCCGATTGCATTCTGAGCCACAGCAATTTCGCAATCACTATTTAAAAGGACTATCGCTGATCGGATTTTTGACGACGCCTATCGTCCTCTTTATGATGATTGTCTCCGAAGAATTGGTCGAGCTGATACTTGGCTCCCAATGGGGAGAGGCTGGTACAATCTTCAAGCTTCTTGGTATATCTGCACTCGTTCAACCACTTACGAATACCTCTGGCTGGCTCTATATTTCTTCAGGAAGGACAGCTCAGATGTTCAAGTGGGGAGTATTTTCTTCCAGCTTCTTAGTGATTTCTTTTTTCTTTGGATTACCTTATGGCGCACGCGGTGTTGCTTTAAGTTATTCAATTGCCAAGCTATTGCAGACATTGCCTTGTATGTACTATGCAACGCGCGGCACGTCTATCACCATGCTCAATTTATTAGAAGCCATGAAGCATCCTTTGCTGGCATCTCTAATCGCAGGAGCGATCGCTTTTGGGGTTAAGTTAGCGATCGCGCCAACTTTAACCGTTTGGGCTACAGTGATTGTCAGTTTGACGGTAATGGCTTTGACCTATTTAATCTTGATGTTCTATGTATTCAATACCAAAGACCTTTACCTATCTGTACTAAAACAGTTCAAACGACCTAAAGGCTCTTGATGCTTAACCGTCCAGAATGATGACAGCAGAGTATCGGATATTAGGTGAAATTTACGATGAGAATCGCTTTTATTGTTGGTAAATTTCCTACTGTATCAGAGACGTTCATCTTAAATCAGATCGTGGGGCTGATTGAGCGAGGACAAGAGATTGAAATTTACGCCCAGCAACCGGGCGATACTGCCAAAATCCACCCAGATGTGGAAAGATATCAACTTCTTGAGCGCACCTACTATGTTCCGGAGCAAAGACCAGCCAATCATTTAATTTATGTAATTAAAGCGATTGGACTGCTGTTAGCAAATTTCCACAAAAATCCTGTTGCATTTCTGCGATCGCTTAATGTTTTTAAGTATGGCAAAGAAGCTGCTTCATTGAGGATGCTGTATACAACATTCTCGTTACTCCCATTTCTATCAAATAAGCCATACGATATAATCCATTGCCAGTTTGGACCCTTAGGATTCTTAGGGATGTACTTTAGGACAATTGCTGCCTCTAGAGCTAAAGTAATTATCTCATTTCGAGGTTCTGACCTCACTATGTATCTCAGTCAATATGGTGACGATATCTATAAAAAGCTTTTTGAAAAAGGAGACTGTTTCCTGCCCATTTGTAAACATTTTAAAAATAAATTGATTAGTCTGGGCTGCAATGAAAAAAAAATTATTGTACTCCGCTCAGGAATCGATTGTAATCGGTTTTCCTTTAAGACACGCTATCCGCATCCCGATGGTAAAGTGCGGATTGTTTCAACAGGTCGCCTAATTGAAAAAAAAGGGATTGAATATGGTATTCGCGCTATTGCTAACTTGACAAAAATGAACCTCAATGTTGAGTACAATATTATTGGTGATGGCTCTTTAAAGCCAGACTTGCAGCAACTGATTCAAGAGTTAGATGTTGGAAATATAGTAAATCTCTTGGGCTGGAAACAACAGCACGAAGTCGTGCAAATTCTCAACGATTCCCACATTTTTGTAGCTCCCTGCGTAACCAGTAAGGATAATAATCAAGAAGGAATTCCTAATGTTTTAAAAGAAGCAATGGCAATGGGTTTGCCAGTTGCCAGCACTCACCATAGTGGCATCCCTGAGCTAGTCGAAGATGGGGTTTCAGGGTTCCTAGTTGCAGAACGGGATGTCAATGCTTTGACTGAAAAATTAGGCTACCTAATCGCCCACCCAGAGGTCTGGCCCGAAATGGGTGCAGCTGGTCGTGCATACGTGGAAAAACACTATGAAATTGGGCAGCTAAACGACCATTTAGTTGAAATATACGAGAAACTGCTAATTACCTGATAGGGTATTTAGTAAATAGAAAAGTCAAGTTGTAGGGGTAAAATTGTTGTGAAAGTCGCGATGATTGTTGGTCGATTTCCGGTTTTGTCAGAAACCTTTATCTTAAACCAAATCGCTGGTTTAATCGATCGGGGTCACGAAGTTGATATCTATTCTGACCAACTCGGAGATACTTCCAAGGTGCATCCAGCAGTAGAAAAGTACCAACTCCTGAATCGCACCTACTATATCCAAATGCCATCTAATATTGCGATTCGCGGGCTAAAAGGCTTGGGGTTGCTATTCGCGAACAGCTACAAAGATCCAGCCCTATTACTGCGATCGCTTAATGTTTTTAAGTATGGCAAAGAAGCTGCTTCATTGAGGTTACTATATGCAGCAGTCTCATTATTGGGCAAAAAAGAATACGACATCATCCATTGTCAATTTGGCCCTTTAGGATTCATCGGGATGTCATTTCGGCTGATTGGTGCGCCCCACGGAAAATTAATTACCTCATTTCGCGGTTTCGATATTAGCCAGCATATTCAGGAATTCGGTGAAGACGTTTATAATCCCCTATTCGCCACAGGAGACCTTTTTCTTTCTAACTGCGATTATTTCAAACGTCGCCTGATTAAGCTAGGTTGCGATGAGAAGAAAATCATCGTCCTTCGTTCGGGCATTGATTGTAGCAAGTTTGTGTTTACCACACGTCATCTACCCGCTGATGGTCGTATTGGGATTGTCACCACGGGTCGCCTTGTCGAAAAAAAAGGGATTGAGTATGGAATTCGTGCCATTGCCAAGTTGGCTAAGGCATACCCCAACATCGAGTACAACATCGTTGGGGATGGGCCATTAAAGGAAAGTTTGCAGCAACTCATTGATGAGCTGGACGTTAGTGACAAAGTAAAATTGCTGGGTCACAAGCAGCAGCAGGAACTCATTGAAATTCTCGACAACTCCCATATATTTATCGCCCCCTGCGTGACAGCGAAGAACGGCGATCAAGATGCCCCCGTAAACGTATTAAAAGAAGCAATGGCAATGGGTTTACCCGTGATAGGGACGCAACACGGTGGCATTCCAGAACTGATTGAAGATGGGATTTCAGGTTTTTTGGTTCCCGAACGAGATGCCGATACTCTGGCTGAAAAGTTGGACTATTTATTTGAACATCCGGAAGTTTGGCCTGAAATGGGTCGCTCCGGTCGCGCCTACGTAGAAGCGCATTACGACTTTAACAAGTTGAACGAGCGGTTAGTAGAAATCTACCATTAGATAGAGTTCAACCGTTCAAATTGCATTTGGCAGGTTAAAATCTGCCATTAGAAGTATATTTCTCTAGAAAAGACATGATATAAACCGGAATGATTTTCTGATTGAATGAGTTAAAAAATAAAAACTTCAAGCAAGGATTTTATATTAATTGCAACTTCACTAAAACTTCACATTAAAAATAGGGAAAATCGTGTTTTTTCGATGCTTTTATAGCAAAAACTCTGGTAACATTTACTAGAGAAAGTGAACAAAGCTAACACTGTGTTTCCTACGAGCAAAATAATTTAAGAGCAAGCGTCGGCACAGTGAAATATCAGGAAAAAGCGCTCCGGCAAGAAAATTTAGCCTGGAATTAGCAATCAACGATTGGCTGTTCAAAGGTTCAGTAGCGGTAGACACTATGAGTCGAAGTCAGACACTCGGACGAGAAACAAGGTTGCGTGAGGCTAAAGCAAAATTAAAATTGGGCTTAATGAAGCGAATTGGAAAATTCGATAAACTGACCTCTCTGATTTTGGAGGTGCAGAAGAAACCTCTCTATCTAGGTTTAGTGACAATGATTTTGTCTTCTATTCTAGATAGTGTAGGAATCGGATTGATGATTCCTTTCCTAAAAGTAATTTTGAATGAAGGAGGTGGAACGCTTCTTCCTCAAATGGCTTTAACGGAAGGGTTGAACAGTTGGCTAGCGCAGCAAGGTAAAGGAACGCTCATTAGCTTGTTTGCCTTAGTCCTCATGGGTTCTTTAATTTTAAAAGGGTATTTCTACTACATTTCCCAAGTCTTGACTTCCATTTATCGGGAAGCCGTCATCAAACGCTTGAGGAAACGGCTGTATCAAACCTATTTATATTCGCCCATTGAATTTTTTGATAATGTGCAGATGGGTAAAGTAACCAGCACCTTACATACAGAGGTGATGGAAACAAACAAGCTGTTGACTAACTTCTTTTATGGCTTGACCAACCTGCTGATTTTAATCGCGTATTTGGGAACGTTGGTGATCGTGTCGTGGAAAATGACGGTTCTAACGACATTTTTGATTACAGGCGTTGCTTTATGGCTCAGTTATTTCTTGAAAAAGATTAAGACATCGGGGGGTTTAGTTGTTACTGCTAAACGCACTCTAAACGCGATGGCTTTAGATACGTTAGGCGGTGTTCGCATCGTTAAATCTTATGGTGCGGAGGATTTTGAACTGAACCGCTTCAATAAGATCAGTAGCAATTATATGGAGGCGAACATTGGGCTAGCTAAGAAGCTAAACATCATCGACCCGCTGACAGAGTTAGCGACTTTGGCTGCGGCGATGGTGGTTTTAGTCGGTAGCTACACTTTGTTTATCTCCAAGGGTCTGCTCACGACCGCAGAGCTACTAATATTCATGCTGGTTCTGATTAGAATTGTTCCGGTACTGAAAAAGGTGAATGCCGCGAGGGGTTCTGTCCAAGAGTCTCTGCCAGCGTTAACGAAAGTCACGGAAGCGCTCTCGTTACCAGAGAAATATCCGCTTCCTAATGGAAACCAGAAATTTACAGGGTTGCGCGATCGCATTCTTTTCCAAAATGTAAAATTTGCCTACAGCGGCAGATCTTACGTCCTCAACGGTTTGGATCTAGAAATTCCTCGTGGCAAAACTGTGGCGCTGGTTGGCGCTTCTGGAGCCGGGAAATCCACTGTGGCATCTCTCGTTACCCGTTTCTACGAAGTGACCGACGGTGTAATCGAGATCGACGGTCAAGATATCCGAAACTACGATGTTGTCTCGCTACGCCAGCACATCGGAGTCGTTAGCCAAGACACCTACATTTTTAATGCCTCACTTCTGGATAACATTGCCTACGGTTTAGAGGGAATGGACAGAGAAAAGGTGATTGAGGCAGCCCGCCTTGCCAATGCCCACGAATTTATCTGTCAGTTGCCCAACCAATACGACACAGTGGTAGGAGATAGAGGCGTTAGGCTTTCCGGAGGACAACGACAACGCATTTCAATTGCTAGGGCAATGCTGCGCGACCCGGAAATCATGATTCTCGATGAAGCCACTAGCGCCTTAGATTCGCAGTCAGAACAGTTAGTGCAAGAAGCACTGGAACGTTTGCGAACAAACCGGACTGTAATTGTGATTGCCCACCGTTTGGCTACTGTCCGGAATGCCGACAAAATTGTGGTAATGGAGAAAGGTCGAATTATCGAACAGGGAGGGCATGACGAGTTGCTTGCCCAGCAGGGAGCTTACTGGTCTTACCACAATCTCCAGTCTTTGCCTGTGTAAAACAGACCTGCCCAAGCGACACCGGGCAACTACACAGTACAGACTTTAAACACAAACAAGTTTTTTCCCTATCTAGCTGAGTTGATGCATAGCAAACAAAACAGCCGATAAATTGTTTAGTCTTTAGCGAGGAGTTCCTGATGTTAGATCCCCAAGTTACGATTGTTGTTTCACCCCGCGAACGTTTCAGCTGCGCCCGCGAGTCGCTGGAAAGCATTTACGAACATACATCAGTCCCATTCAAGTTAGTTTACGTAGATGGGGGTTCACCCGCTCACATTCAGCGTTATTTGCAACAGCAAGCGACTGAAAAAGGATTTCAAATCATTCGCACCGATCACTACCTCACTCCAAACCGCGCCAGAAACCTCGGTCTGAGTCAGGTTACAACCAAGTATCTCGTCTTTATCGATAACGATGTGATCGTCAGCCCAGGCTGGTTGGAAAGCTTAGTTCAGTGCGCTGAAGAGACAAACGCTACCGTAGTGGGTCCCCTGACCTGCCAAGGCACTCCGGTACACGAAATTGTCCATTTTGCCGGTGGAGAAGCCCACATTTGGCTGGAAAAAGTCGGCGAAAACCCCAGACGGCGTCTCCGCGAGAAAATGTACAAGCAAGGTCAGAAAGTAGCGGAGGTGCGACCCAAGCTCAAACGTCAACAAACCGAACTAGCAGAATTCCATTGCGTGCTGGTTCGCGCTGAAATCTTTGAGAAAGTCGGCTTGCTCGATGAACAAATGTTCAATACTAAAGAACACCTCGATTTCTGCATGACAGTCGTTGAGGCGGGTGGTAGCGTTTACTTTGAGCCAGCGTCTCTTGTCACTTATGTTCCAGGCCCGCCACTGAAGCCTTCAGATATGCTCTTCTATATGCTGCGTTGGAGCGACGCTTGGGAACTCAATAGCTTGCATCGCTTGCGCGATAAATGGAATTTGGACGAGGACGGGTACTTCAAATATCGCTACAAGCGCTTGGGATGGCGGCGATACGTGACAATCCTGAACCCAATTGGTAGCCGCCTGACTTTAGGTCTTGCTGGGGGCGGAGTCGCAAAAGTGTTGCGTCCTCTAGATAAGGTGTTTAACCGTTATCTCACGAATCGTCAGGCTCGCCTGCAAGCGAAAGGGCTACAACCTCAGATGCCTGCAATACCGGAGAAGAAGCCTACAGTGACGGCATCGTCCCGTTAGGTTGGCGTGTAAGGGTGTAGAACGACGAAACGAAGGTGCCAAAAGAAGGTGCGATCGCTTCGACGATAAATACCCTTACACAGCCAAAACCTAAGTCTTCATCCAGAAAACAAGTGGGGAAAGCGATCGCAATCCACAGACTTTTTTAGTCGTACTCCTACCTTGGAAAAGTGGATGCTATTACTAAACTTGTTCTGTGTTAAGCGATTCCCCGCTTTTTCAGGAACGCTCCTGTTGAAATTGAAATGTTGTTTGGGTTTTCCTTCTTCAGAGAGAGGTTTTGCCTAAGCCGTTCAATGATTGTTAATTTTTTTAAATGCACTTGACTTAGACAAAATCAATGGACTTCGCCTAAGCCAAGTGCAACAAAAATGAAGCATTCCAATCAAAAGCAAAATTATGCACTCTTTTGCTCAAACAAACATTCAACTCTTCAACCAGCTACGTGCAGAAGGCTACTCAAGCAACGATATTAACCGCATCCGTGATGCTTATCAGCTGACAATGCAGCTGTTCACAGGTGCTTTTCGAGCCTCAGGTAAGACGTTTATTGCCCATCTAGTCAGCACTGCTAGTATCCTGGTTTCTCTTCATGTACCTGCAAAGATAGTAGCAACAGGTCTGCTTCATGCTACCTATACTCATGGTGACTTTGGAAACGGGAAAAAAGGCATTTCCGATGCCAAACGCGAACAGGTAAAACGTGTTGTTGGCAAAGAGATTGAGAAGTATCTTGCTAGATATGCAACGCTATCCTGGAATAAAAAGACGATTCCCGCTATTTTTCACCGCATTGATACGCTCGATCCGCTTGAGCGCGATATTCTTTTGGTGCGCTTAGCCAATGAGCTAGAGGAATACTTGGATTTTGGCATTGTTTATTGTGGAGATTTCAAACATCAACAATACATTAATTATGACGGTCATCTGATCGTAAAAATGGCAGAAAAGTTAGGTTTTCCTAATTTAGCTACTCAACTAACAGAAGCATTTAAAGAAACTGCCTCCGCTGAAATACCTAGGGAACTTTGTAACACAAACGCTCAAGATGTTTCGTTTCGTCTTGCACCAAAGTCCTACCAGAAGCGGCTGTCACTCACCTTTTATAATTTGTTGATTCATAAACCCCGTCGTTTAGTTTCTGTCATAGCCCGTAAGCTTGGTAATTTGCGTCCCAGTACGTCCATGACAACGGATGTTCCTACTATAAGTCAGTCAGAGTAAGGGGGCAGTTAATCACAAGGAAGTGCTGGCTGTAGCAAATATTATTTTTTCACAATTTTTCAAAATTAAAATGAAAAAAATTTCTGTCATAATTCCGGTCTATGGAGTCGAAAAATATATAGCTGCTACAGTGCAATCAGTTCTAGACCAAACCTACAAACATTTTGAACTTCTAATTATTGATGATGGTTCTCCCGATCAAAGTGTAGAAATTTGTCAGCAATTCACAGATCCTCGAATTCAGATTATTCGCCAGCAGAATAGCGGGGTTTGCGCCGCTCGAAATACAGGAATTCGCCATGCTCAAGGAGAATATCTGGCTTTTTTAGATGGAGACGATTTGTGGCTGCCAGAAAAGCTGGAAAAACATATTGAGCATCTAGAAAATTCACCAACTGTCGGGCTTAGCTTTAGCCGCTCTGCTTTTATTGACGAAGCGGGGCAGCCATTAGGTATCTATCAAATGCCTAAACTCAAGGATATTGCTCCACCCTTGATCCTCTGCCGTAACCCGATTGGAAATGGCTCAGTTCCGGTGATTCGGCGAGAGGTTTTTGAAGCTATTAAGTTTCAAGATGCTCCTCAGGGTACTGCAAAAGATTGTTATTTCGATGAAAGATTGCGACATTTTGAAGATGTCGAATGCTGGCTTCGCATTTCCTTAAAGACTGATTGGCAAATCGAAGGCATTCCTGAAGCTTTGACGCTGTACCGAGTGAATGCTGGGGGCGCTTCAGCCAACCTACTCAAGCAGTTAGAAGACTTGGAAAAGGTGCTTGAAAAAACCCGCTCCTATGCTCCAGATTTGATTGCTCAGTATGGAAACCCAGCTAAAGCCTACGAGTTGCGGAAATTAGCCCGCTGGGCAGTCCGGCTGAAAGCTGCCCCAACCGCTGTAGACATGGCTCACCGCGCCTTATCTACCCACTGGCGCATGATTCTTGACGAACCCCGGCGGACACTTTTGACGTTGGGAGCTGCCTATTCGCTGTGGTTACTGCCACGTCCTCTCTACCGCCAAATGGAAAGTTTTGCCTTAAAAATGACAGGAGCCGCCCAAAAACGACGCATTCTTCAAGATCGTTCCCGTCAATTGGCATAATGATAGAACCTTTCTTATAAACACCCGCTCGCCATCAAAATAGGTTGCAGAATATGAGGGTTGTCTACCTGATCCAAACCCATACCAATCCGGAGCAAATTTATCGGCTGGTTAAAGTTATTAAAAAGTCCAGTAATGACTCTTATATAGTGATGAGTCATAACTTTAATGCTAGTCAAATAGATGTAGAACTCTTCGAGAGTTTACCGAATGTTAAAGTACTAAGAGCTAAGAAAGTTGGAAGAGGCGATTTCTCGATAACCCAAGCTTATTTGGATGTTATTGACTGGATTTTAACCCAGAATATTCAATTTGATTGGCTAGCTAATCTTACAGGTCAAGACTATCCGACTCAATCGCTCTCAAAATTTGAGAATTTTCTGGCTGCAACCGAGTACGATGGATTTTTTGATTATTTTAATGTGCTTTCTGATAAGTGTACTTGGGGAGCTAAAGATGGGCGCGATCGCTACTTCTATCAATACTGGTGGTCAGGTATAGAATTAGCCAAGTGGCAAAGAGCCTTATTCAAACCTTTTCGAGTTCTTATTAATAATGTTCAGCCTTTTGTGCGGATTGATTCTTCCTATGGACTCATCATCGGGCAACGGGCCGCTTCAGCTCCATTTAATGACAAATTTGTATGCTATGGAGGCTCTTACTTTAAAACAATTTCTAGACAATGCATTCAATACATTCATGATTTTTGCTCTGCCAATCCTGATTTGGTGAACTACTACAAGAAAGTTCGCCTTCCCGATGAATCTTTTATGCAAACCATCTTATTAAATAGTGGTTTGTTTAATTTTTATCCCCGCAATATGCGCTATATTGATTGGGAGAACAGCCGACACGGTCATCCCCGCATCCTCACATCTGAAGATTTTCCAAATTTAATTAAAGATAAATATTACTTTGCTAGAAAATTTGACATGAACCGGGACAGCAAAGTATTAGATATGCTTGACGAAAGAATTTTTCAAGCAACTTAAATAAAATGGTACTTTTCATGAAAAAATTTTCGGTTATTATTCCAGCCTACGGAGTAGAAAATTATATAGCTGCTGCAATTGAATCGGTTCTAGCTCAAACATACAAAAATTTTGAAATTATTGTAGTTAATGACGGCTCTCCCGATAGAACTGTAGAAATTTGCCAGCAGTTTATAGACCCTAGAATTAAAATCGTTAGCCAGAAAAATAGAGGACTCGCTGGAGCAAGAAACACCGGAATCCGCCATGCTCATGGCGACTATTTAGCTTTTTTAGATGGCGATGACCTTTGGCTACCGGAAAAATTAGAGAAACATCTCGAACATTTAGATAATTCCTCAACGGTAGGGATTAGTTTTAGCCGTTCTGCTTTTGTTGATGCAACAGGAAATCCCTTGGGTACGTATCTGATGCCCAAGTTCAAGGACATTACACCACCCGATTTACTTCGCGACAATCCAGTTGGAAATGGTTCTGCTCCCGTAGTTCGGCGAGAGGTATTTGAAGAGATTAAATTTCAAGATAATCTTTACGGGACTGTTGAAGATTTCTATTTTGATGATAATTTTCGTCAGGCAGAGGATATAGAATGCTGGCTTCGCATCCTCCTCCAAACCAACTGGCAAATTGAGGGGATTCCTGAAGCGCTGACACTGTATCGGGTAAACGCGGGAGGTCTTTCAGCTAGTTTGCTGAAGCAATTAGAAGCTCTCGAAAGGGTAATTGAAAAAACACGCTCCTACGCTCCAGAATTAATCGCTGGATGGGAAAACCCTACTAAAGCATATCAACTGCGATATTTAGCGAGAAGTGCAGTCCGTTTAAAAGCAGGCTCAATGGCTGTGCAGCTAATGCACCGAGCCTTGGCTGCTCACTGGCGCATCCTTTTGGAGCAACCCCGCCGCACGCTGATGACCTTAGCAGCTGCCTACTTGCTCTGCTTCTTACCCCATCCTGTTTATTACCAAATAGAGGCTCTTGCTGCCAAAATGACTGGGCTTATTCAAAGACGCCGTATTCTTCAAGATCAGTCTAGCTAATCTTTATAATTCAACATTTTTATACTGCTAATAAAATTAATCTAACTGCTTCAATAAAACCTTGAAGCTACCTTAATTGATGTTAGTATAGTGGCGTTTTAGTGACTGGAGCAGCTAGACGATGAAAATTTTCTTAGAAATAAAAAACTTTTTAAAAGAAACAATTAAGGGTTCATTTCTCGATCCGGTCGTAAGACCTTTTTTAGATATAGTAAATCCTCCTAAACGCAGTGACATTCTTAATAGACAAGACAATGCTTTCACGATTGAAATGATGTCTTGTGTTTTAGCAAAAGACTCAAACTGTATTGATGTTGGTTGTAACACGGGCGATTTACTTGACAAAATTTTACAGTTTTCACCTCTAGGATTTCATTATGCATTTGAGCCAATACCACGGTTAGCGAGTAGGCTTAGAAAAAAATTTCCAACCGTTGAAGTAAGAGAAACAGCTTTGAGTGATTCGGAGGCAGAAACTACTTTTTGGTATGTAGTGAATGCTCCTGCTGTAAGTAGCCTGGATAAAGAATGCTGTAAAAGCCATATTCCTGATGCACTTATGGAACCAATCACTGTTAAAACTCAGAGACTTGATGATGTATTAGCCCCAGACCTTAAGATTAATTTCATCAAGGTAGATGTAGAAGGGGTAGAATTGCAGGTTTTTAGAGGTGCTATCAGAACATTAAAAACTTATAAACCTTACTTAGTCTTTGAAAGTGGCTTAATTAATTCTCAGGAATGGGTTGATGGGACATTGAAAGACGGGAAATGGCACGATAGCAGAATTTACGATCTGCTTGTCAATGAGTGTGGTCTAAAAATTTTTAAGCTAAAAAATTGGGTAGATGGTTTAGCTCCGCTGAGTCGGGATGAATTTCTAAAATCTTCTGCTTGGAATTTTTTAGCAATGCCTTAGTAACAGAAAAATTTGCCTGAATACTTTTTGAGCTATCTGCAAAGTGGCAATTAGCTAATTTTCTAGTACTTTTTATTATGCTAGTTTTGTGCAGGCAAGATTGGTATTGCTTGTTACTGTTATTTTAATTTTAAAGGAAATATATTAATGTTTTACTTTAGGCGGACAAATCGCATAAGTAAAGTCTATCTTAAGGGGGACGCTTGCACCATAGGCACTGTAACAAGATGTAAAGCGTAAAGCGACTAGGATTGCAAGCGTGGCTTGAGTCCCTTAAAGAGTTCCTTAGACTGGGATTTTAATTATGACCATAGCTGTAAATGTAAAAAATTGGGTGCAACGAAAAGGTCATAGCCTGTCGTGAAGAATCTAATTTTGTACACCATTACTGAATTTGGACATGGTTAAAAGACAGAGATTTTTTTCCTAGGGTACAGAGTTTAGTATCTATGTCTATGTGGGTGAAACAATAAAACAAGGTTCGGTTGAAAACCGGGAACCAAATAAACCCACATTTCGTCTATATACCAGGTGTACTATTTACCATTCTGAACTTAACTATTCTAGAGTGCCTGATTTCCAGTGAAAGCACCTATTTACTGCTGTTTTAACTTTGTCGATGCTATTGCAGTTAAACAGTTTTAGTTAAGTTTTTGAACACAGATTTCTCTGTCAATTTATGACTTTGCTTGCACAAAATCACCAGTATTTATTATGCAGGCATTTCTAGTTTGACAATTGTTGCAAATTTTGTTGTTACCGCATAGAGAGCAGATAATCAGGTTTTTTTTAATACCTTGACCTGGTTGAATCTAGCTATCTCTACTTAATAATACATCTGAAGTGTTATGCACAACACTTTGGCAGATTGCTGCGTTCACTTTTTCGTGCAGTTGTTTTCTGGAGGTTAAAGATCGTGAAAGTTTTATATCTGATTCAAAGTCATAAAAATCCCGAACAGATTTTTAGACTGGTGCAAACTCTAAAAAAATCAAGTCCCCAATCTCAGATATTGATTAGCCATGACTTTAGGGGTTGTCATTTAGACGTAACGGCCTTTCACGAATTCCCAGGAGTGAATGTAATTAGGGGTACGGGAGGACGAGGAGATTTTTCGATTGTTCAAGGTTATCTGAATGCCATTGACTGGCTTTTTAGCCATAATGTTGAATTTGATTGGCTTGCCAATATTACAGGCCAAGACTATCCGATTCAACCGCTACCAAAAATTGAGAAGTTTCTTGCGGAATCACCGTTTGATGGCTTTTTAGAGTATTTTGATGTACTTTCAGATTTAGAGGGAAATCTTTGGGGAAGCCGGGAAGGTAGCGATCGCTATCTCTATCAGTACTGGCGTTCGGGTCAATATTTACCACTCTGGAAACGCGCTATCGTCAAAATTCCTCGCATGGTCATTAATAATGTCCAGCCTTTGGTGAGAATAAATTCTTCCTATGGGCTGATGCTAGGAGTTCGTACGACTTCATCTCCATTCACTGAAAACTTTAAATGCTATGCAGGGTCTTACTTCAAGACTCTATCGAGGAAGTGTGTCGAATATTTACATCATTTTTGCCAGCACAACCCCGATCTAATTAATTACTATAAAAAGACTTGTATTCCTGATGAATCTTTTGTCCAAACGGTTTTAGTCAATAGCGGGCAATTTCATTTGTGTAACGACTATAAACGCTATATTGATTGGACTGGGACTCGCCACGGTCATCCTCGTACTCTAAATGCTGAAGATTACTCAGCAATTATAAGAAGGGACGTTCACTTTGCCCGAAAATTCGATATGACGCAGGACAGCAGAATTTTAGATATGCTTGATGCAAGAGTTTTAAAAGAAAGTAGCCCAGTCACCTTAGGCATTAGTTAAGACTTAACCCGTCAAATCTGTATAGTCAGCTATAATTCCTTAGTTGGAAGTAGCTGATTATGGGATTTGAGGCTCAACGATGTTTAATGCAGCTATTAATCATTGGTCAACCATTGAAGCGATCGCTAATGTTACATTTGCAGGGCTGGCAAGCGTCCAACCAGTTCTGACTAGCTTATTAGTCTTCGCCATCGGGATTTGCCTCGCCCATATCGCCTTCAAGCTGATTACTAAATTTAGCGCCCAACCAGGCCTTTCGTTAGCTCGAACGGTTCGCCTTGCTGTCATTGCTCTGTTTGCCACAGTCGCACTTCAGCACATCTGGCTTGCTAGCAACATCCTTAACGGTGCATCAGGACATGCAGAAGTCGTCACTTCCCGCAATTACCGAACCAATGTGTCTTTGGGGGAGACGAATGTTGCAATAGGCGGAGGGGGCTATGTTACGGGTATTTTTCTGCATCCGCTACAGAAGGATCTTGTTTACATCAAAACTGATGTGGGTGGCTTCTATCGTTGGAATTCAGTAAATAAAAGCTGGGTACCGCTAACTGACCACTTTCCACTAGAGAAGAGCAATTACTACGGCGGAGAAGCCCTAGCCCTCGATCCAAAAGATCCAAATATTGTTTATATTGCCGCAGGCAAATACGTCTGGGATGAGCCTGGAACTATCTTTAAGTCTAACGATCGAGGTGCAACCTGGAAAAAGCTGGATTTGGACTTGCCAATGGGCGGCAACCAAGATAGGCGGGAGGTAGGCGAGAGACTCGTCATCAATCCATTTAATTCCAAGATGATTTTATTTGGTTCGCGGCGCGATGGGCTTTGGAAATCTTTAGATGCTGGCGCGAACTGGGCTAAAGTGACTTCTTTTCCCGGAAAGCCGGAAAAAGATATCGGCATCACAGCAATTGTCTTTGACAAAGATAAGCCTGGCTTAGTCTATGCCAATGCCTATGGTGATGGAATTTATAAATCTACTAACACAGGCATTACCTGGAGCAAGATTGACGGAAGCCCAAAAAAAGCGATGCGGCTAGTGACAAGTCGCAATAACACTCTCTACACAACAATTAATGGAAGTCCTGGAGTTAGAAAGTATACAGATGGAGATTGGAAAAACATTACTCCACAAGGCTCCAAAGAGGATTTTAATGGGTTGAGCATTAACCCTGCTAATTCTAAAGATATTCTGGTTGCTACAAAAGAGAGAAAAAATACTAAAATTTACCGCTCATTCGATGGCGGAACTACATGGAAAGAGCAGAAGCGATCACTTAACAATACCGTTCCTTGGTGGTCTAGCTATATGCTCTCCAATCCTTCTGTCTCTGCGATTGAGTTTGACCCCCACGTTTCTGGAAGAGTTTGGTTTACCGATTGGTACGGAATATGGCGGACAGACAATATTAACAAACAACCCTCTGCCTGGACGAACTATCAAAAAGGACACGAAGAGCTTGTCACCTTCACCTTAACTGCGCCTCCGAGTGGCGCGTTGTTGTTGAGTGGGGTGGCAGATGTAGACGGGTTTTACCACAACAAGGGATTAGACAATTATCCATCTAAAACCTTTAGTGCTAGTGGCCCTTCGTTCCAGGATACCTACAGCATTGCCTACTATGAAAAAGCTCCCCTGCAAATGGTGCGCGTTGGCGGTAATCGCTGGAACAATACTTATTCGGGAGCAACTTCGACAGACGGCGGCTTAACTTGGAAAGAATTTGCTTCATTTCCAAAAGACACGATGCCGATGCGTATAGCGATGTCAGCAACTAATCCAAAGTTATTTGTTGTCACTGTTAGTGGAGATAAAGCTCTCCGCACAGATGATGGAGGCGCTTCGTGGAAAGAAGTTACTGGCTTACCCAAGGGTTCCAAGGGACCTTGGAATTGGTCTTTGCCGCTGGCAGCAGACAAAGTGGATGGTAACACGTTTTATTACTATAAGAATGGCAAATTCTATCAAAGTACCGATGGAGGTTTGTCTTTTAAAGTCGTGAATTCATCACTTCCCGATGAAAGTTGGCACTCGCTAAGAACCGTATCTGGAGTTAAAGGTGAAATTTGGCTGAGTCTCGATAAGAAACAACTTTACCATTCGACAGACGGTGGCAAGACCTTCTCTAAGATGAATGCAGTTAAGAGATCCTATTTGTTTTCTTTAGGAAAACCACAGCAGGGAAGCACGATTCCAGCACTGTATGTGTACGGAGAAATTAATAATATGGGCAAAGGAATCTTCCGTTCTCTCGACAGAGGGAAGACATGGCAAAGGATTGGTAATCCGAAAAATCCGATTGGCAATAGCCCAAATGTGATGGAAGCAAGCTTGCAGCAGTTTGGTTTAGTTTTTATTGGTACAAATGGCAGAGGAATTTACTATGGCAATTAGTAATCCAGCAGGAACATCCTCCTAAGGCGGCAAGCAAATACATCTCGTGACGCAGTTGTAGCGAAGGGGTTCGGAATGCGATCGACCCTTACAATCTATTTAGAACCCCAGCCTTACCCGTTTACCGGAAAGAAAGAGCTTGAGGAAAGGTGGGAGAAATTTCTCAAGTAGTCTAATTCAAGTAGTCTAATCGCCTGTCAAGATATCTCAATCACAAAAATAGACGTTCCGTGGAACGTCCATCATGCAACCATAAATTTTAACAGAAAGCCTATAGCTGCTAAGGCTGCTTACCCTACGACAAGCAAGCTACAGCATCACAACAATAGGTACTTTACAAACGTCCCTTCAAATAAGAATTTTTTTATTCCCACTTAACTCGTTCTAATTTCACAGATTTCTTCTCTGCCTGAAAAGGCTTTTTATAAAGGTTAAGCTTTTGTTTCAAAATCAACCAGAAGAAAGGCATATCGTCTATTAAATATCTTTTCCATAACCTTTGTGGCTCGGATAAGAGTCTATGTAACCACTCTATTCCTGCGTCGCTCATCCACTGTGGAGACCTTGGTTTATGACCTGCTTCAAAGTCAAGAGATGCGCCAACAGACAAGAAAACTTTGACATTGGGTAATTTATTTTTATACTTCAATATCCACTTTTCTTGTTTAGGGGCACCGACGCCAATGGCTAAGACTGTAGCGCCTGACTTATTAATCCTGTCAATAATTTCTAGGCATTCTTTTTCGCTCTTTTCAAATCCGAAAGACGGCGAATGAGAAGCGACTATAATATTTCTGCCTACTTGGTTATTGATTCGCTCTTGAGCTTTACGAGCCACCCCTTCAGCAGCACCCAGCAAGAAAATCTTAACGCTTTCATTGTCCTTGTGGTGCATATAGAAAGCGGGAAATAAATCTGAACCCGACAGTTTTTCTTTAATCGGCGTTCCCAAAAATTTAGAAGCGTACAATACTATTTGACTGTCACACACTTTATAAGTAGCGATATTGTAAGCTTTGTAGAAATCTCCATCGGTTTGCAGCTTCATCAGGTGGTCTACGTTTGGCGTAAATACGATACCACCTTCCCGATCGAGTTTGGTTAATAGCTCTGCTCTTGACAAGTTGTCAATGGATACATTAAGTACATTAACTTTTTTCATTGACTCCTCTCACTTTAGCAATCTACTCGTGTGGGGACAGCACACTAATAACAACACAATAGTGAGAGTCAAGCTTGCACTACCTCTACCATGAGAGAGGACAAATCTTTATCAACGTTTATTCCCTAGGATAGATTGGAAAATTGATTGAACAAGATTCGCTATTAGAGTGAGGGTTTTTCTGAGCGAAAGAAAAAAGGTTGCGATCGCGCCACAACCAGCCGCAACCTTGGCTGAAAGGCTTGCCCTGTTTACCTCCGGCGCGCTAAACAAGGGAATTCGGCGCTTACTTCCCATCGTTCCCCTGTATGAATCAGTAGGGTTAGCTGAGCAGCAGTGAACTCAAACTCTAACGATCGCCCCTGAAATTCAGCCCATGCTGCATGAAAGTTTTGCCGTGTCAAGTCTCTAAAGGCAACAGTCATGTGAGGAGCAAAGGGACGCTGCTTGGAAACCGCATCGACAATTCCCAAGTTTGTCTCCATATCGGTCATTAAATCGGCTTGTAACGCTAGCAGTTCCGGCGTCTTAAGAACATTGATGTAAATAACACGGGGTGGAAAAGCTCCAAACCCATTCAGGGTAATGAAGACAGGTGAACGATGGGAAGCAAACGTTCTCAAGCATTCTTCCAGCACTGGCACTGCCTCTACCTGCCATTCAAACGGCGGTTGCAGCGTGATATGCGGGGGAGATTTCTGGGCACCTTTGCTAGCATAGGTTTGGGCGAAGTGCTGCTGAATCTCTTTGGCGTAGTCTTGAATCTCTTGCGGCGGCAAGAGAGCGATAAAGAAGCGGCGTTTTGTATTGTCCAAGAACTTCCAGCGGTAGTTTACTTGTTAAATAGATATAGCCAGATAAGGGAAGAAAGTGAATGCCCTGGTTTGTAAAGATTGAAGAAGGCATCGTTGATAAACCGATCTTTGATAAATCTGTACCGGCGCACAAAGCTTATGTCCAGGATTTGATTACCAAAGGATATCAGGCGCGTAGCGGCTACTGGCTGGAACGGCGAGGCGGCATGATGCTATTTGAGGCGTCTTCACTGGAGGAGGCGCGCGCAATTGTCTCACTCGATCCGCTGGTGCAAAACGGCTGCGTCAAGTATGAACTTTATGAGTGGCGAGTGGTTGCCGAATAAAAGCGAATCCTTGATCGCCGCCAGAGGTTTCAATTTTCAGTGAATGATGTTATGCTTTAGATGATCTGGACCCATGCGATCGCAACGCCTAAACCTTGTCAGAACCGGAAGGTAGCAGCAACACGGGATGCTTGTGATAGGCGTGGTATCCGGATCACCCGAATCGCCGCCTCGCCCTCGTTTGCCTTGTAATTGGTGGGCAGTTTCTCGATTTCACGCTTATGCTGGAATCAGCAGATACTTGCAGATTAAAGGAGCGACTTATTGCGATGGCTGGTTTTGGAGATATTGTTCAAAAAGCGTTTTACTTAGGGGTTGGCTTAGCTGCCTCTGCGGGTGAGAGAGCTGGGGGAAAGTTAACTGAGTTGCGATCGCAAGCTCAAAAGCTAGCCGATGAAATGGTAGCAAAAGGCGAGATGACAACAGACGAAGCCCGCCGGTTTGTCGATGATATGATGAAACAAGCCCAGCAGGCACCCGTTGAGCCATCCACTAGCAGCACCCAACCCGGTGAGCCGCGGCGGATTGAAATTCTCTCAGAAGATGAAGAGCCAAAGTCGGCAGCAGCTCCAAATGCGGCTCCAAATAATGATGTGGACGCGATGCGCCAACAGGTGCAAGCACTACAGGACGAACTGCGTCGGCTAAAGCGCGATTAGCTTTGCAGTAATGAACGATAAACTGCGAACAGCCGAATCGTTAGCTGCATAGGCAAGAGCGAGTCGCTGCGAGGAGCATCACACGCCTTGCGATCGCGCAAGGCAACGGGTGCTAATCTATAGCATTGCGATCGCATCATGGATTCGCACTATTTAGAATAGAATTGCAGATTAATTGGCGTCATCGCGTCGCCGGTAAAAACTAAGCCTTTTGTGCTGAGTATCCAAAATGGAAGAGTGGCAAAAAGATTTTTTCGAGATGATGGAAGCAGTCGCTGATGAAGTAGAGCAATTCTTCGTTGGCATCACAGAAGTAGTAGACGCTGTTGCCGAAAGCGTGCAAACTACAATTGCAACCGATCTCAATCAGTGTTTGCAGGAATTATTTGAACCGATCGCTGAAATTTATTTAGAATTTGAAGAAATTGTCGGCGAAGGTGAGCAGCCTTTTTCCTATATGGTGGATACTGTTGAACCCACCCCACAAAAAAATCCTGCATGTATGGGTTGTCACCATTACCACGGACAAGCTTATGGCGGAAACCTGTTAGTCTGCGCCATGCATCCCTATGGCTGGGATGATAAAAATTGTCCGGATTGGGAGGGTAGTACAGACCCGTTTAACTCTAGAGATATTTTCTGAAGAAAGCAGGTGAAGAAGGCTGAAAAAGCTTGACCTGCATTCATATTCAAAAGTTATTAGTCCTTTGTTTGTTATAAATGACTAATAACTAATGTTTAATGACCCACGTTTGCTAACCACTACTGATGAGTCAGTCGCCAACACAACAACAATTATCACCTGAAACGCCGCTCTCGGAAATGAAATACGGTGAGCGGAATATTGCTGAAGGACAATTAATTACCTTCCCCAATCCGCGAGTTGGACGCCGCTACGACATTCACATTACTCTACCCGAGTTTACCTGTAAGTGTCCGTTTTCTGGCTATCCTGACTTTGCGACCATCCATATTACCTATGTTCCCGATCAAAGGGTGGTGGAACTGAAGGCGATCAAGCTTTATATCAACAGTTACCGCGATCGCTACATCTCCCACGAAGAATCCATCAATCAAATTCTGGATGACTTTGTGGCAGCTTGCGATCCTTTAGAAGCCACAATTAAGGGGGATTTCGCGCCGCGCGGTAACGTCCACACCGTAATTGAAGTGCGTCATCAGAAGTCGGCTGACGCCTAGGTAGCAGCACAAATATTCCCTGGCTGCTGGATATTCCACCTAGTCTAAAAATTATCTCTTTCAGAAAGCCCCTCTAACGGGCTTTTTTCTTTGTGCCATCAAAAGCCTATCTATCGATTCAAAATACAGACACAAAATCAGTCTAAGGGTGAATGATAACTTCCATTGCTTCACTTAACATTTCGCAGAGCTTAGCGGCTTTTTAGATTGCGAAATGGAGGTTTCATGACAGTTGCACAAAGTCTTAACTATGTTAAGAATAGGTTAACTCAGACAAAGCTACTTCCTCCAACTTGGTTACAATTTTTTATCATTGTCGTGCTGGTACTGGGAGTATTTTTTCGATTCGTCAACCTGGATCGCAAAGTTTACTGGGGCGATGAGACTTTCACTTCATTACGGATTGCCGGTTACAGCAAGGCAGAATTCGCCCAAGAAGTCTTTGATGGACAGGTGATGGGGGTCGAAGAATTACAGAAGTTTCAACAACCCAATTCGGAAAAAGGTGTAAGCGGAACCATCAACTCGATAGTGGTCGATACTCCCCAGCATCCGCCCCTCTATTTTTTGATGGCAAGATTTTGGGTACAACGATTTGGCTATTCACCAGGGATAATCAGAAGCTTGTCCGCCTTAATTAGCTTGCTAGCGTTTCCTTGCATCTATTGGCTATGCCAAGAATTATTTGGATCTTCCTTAGCAGGATGGATAGCGATCGCACTCATTGCCGTCTCCCCGTTTCAAGTTCTCTACGCCCAGGAAGCACGACCTTATAGTCTGTGGATTGTGGCAATCTTACTATCAAGTGCGGCACTACTGCGAGCGATGCGGATGGGAAATAGAGACACCAAAACCCTTATTTCCACTTGGGGGCTGTATGCAGCAACGCTAGCACTGGGAATTTATACCCAGTTATTTTTTGCGCTAGTTGCGATTGGACATGGCATTTATTTATTGACAATCGAAAAATTCCGATTCACTAAAACAGTCTTTGCCTATTTGCTGGCATCTTTGGCTGGTTTGCTCACATTTGTGCCTTGGCTTTTAATTCTAATTGCTAATTCATCTACCGTTGAAAAGACAACAGATTGGTCTCGCCAGAAAGAAAGTCTGTTTTCTTGGGTGAAAGCTTGGACTCGCAATATCACTCGGACATTTCTTGATACAGATCCAGCAGGAGGAGTGATTGAGTTTGGATTTAACAATCAATGGACAGAATTTATCCGACTGACACTGGTAGGAATGATTTTATTCCTGTCAGGATATGCAATTTATTTTTTGTGTCGTAACACCGGCAAGCAAGTTTGGTTATTTGTTTTAACTTTGCTTGGGGTAACTGCCCTTCCCTTTATTTCCAGAGATCTAATCTCCGGAGGAGGATTGTCAGGTTCAACTCGACATCTAGTTGCTGTTTATTTGGGGATTCAGCTAGCAATTGCTTACTTACTGGCTACTAAAATTAGTTTGCCTTCGAGAAGTGCAAAGGTACAAAAACTATGGCAATTTGTGCTTGTTGCAGTAGTTTCGAGTGGTGTTATATCCTGTGCCATCAGTTCTCAACAAGAAATCTGGTGGAATAAAGCTCTCTCTCAAACTGAATACAATCCAAAAGTAGCCCAAATCATCAACAAAACAGCTCATCCGCTTTTGATCAGCAATGAGAAACTAAACTTTTTTCTTCCTTTAACCTATGCACTGGAACCGAAAGTGCGGCTTCAATTAGTCGTTAAACCAAATGTGCCTCAGATTCCAGATGGGTTCAGTGATGTGTTTTTATACAGGAGTTCCAAGGAATTAAGAAAGGCACTACAAAAGCAAAACTACAAAATAGAGCCTGCATACCAAACGGGTCAAGTTTGGCTTTGGAAACTAGAAAAAAAGGTGTGAGTGGAAGACGTTATTTGTTGGTAGAGGCGTGATGAATCGCCCCTCTACCAACCCACATCAAAAATGGTTTAGGACTGGGTCGCGATCGCTTCTATCTCAACAACTGGCACTTCCTCCTGAGACGGATGACTGACTCGATCCAAAATTTCCAACAGTTCCCGTTCAAAAGCAACCTGTGCGCGGTTAGTTCTGCCGCCGACATAGAAGCGAATCTCCTTCTGAGACGCTGCACTAACCCCTTCTTGTAGCGCCCAAATTTGCGAATGAGAAAAATAACTCATAACCACACCCAGCATCAGCAAACCAAAGCCAGCATAAACAAACGGGATACCCGGATCGGCTTTTATTTGCAAGCCAGTGCTACCGATTACTTCATCAATGCTCAGCCTGACTCCATTCACAGGTACCGACATCCCGGCGCGAATGGTATTGATTAGCTGACCCTTTGGGTTATAAAGCATCAGCGTTCCCTGCAAATCCTTGGCAATTAAGGCAACGCCCTCACTCAAATCCGGTTTAGTGGGAATCCAAGTTCCCCAGATTCGGCCCTTGCTGACAGTATTTAAAGACGCCATCGGCAACTGTAAAACTGGGCTATTATTCAGCCGCACCTGGATACCTGCAATTCCCCAGTCTGTTTGATAAAGCGTCACACCTCGGTAACGCAGCGGCTGATTGACGTGAATCGTTTGACGATCAACTTCTTGTCCTTGTTTATCCAAAACCGACAAATCGGAATAAAACTGGTCGATTCTGCCTTCAGGTGTATAGTCGATCCAAAAGCGATTTACCCGCACCGACCAATCTTTGGGAACTTGTGGCAGCGCCCAAGAACCCGCTTCGATGATGTTTTTTATCTGGAATGTATCGCCGCTGGCAACCATTTCCTGGGCGACAAAACCCGTGATACTCCCCCAAATTGCGCCCCCCAGAATAATTAACATACTGGCATGAACAACAATCGGGCCAATCCGCCCCACCAGACCTTTTCGGGCGTAAAGTTTATCTCCTTCTTGAAAAACTTTATAGCGCCGCTGCTGCAACAACTCGGTCAGTTTGTTTAGCGAACCTGTTTCGAGTTCCGCACTCAAGGCGAGTTTCTGAAATTGGCGGGGTTGGTCGTAAAACTTCCAGTGCTGTGCTGCTTTTAAAGCTGGAAACTGGCGGGTGAAGGTACAGGCAGTTAAGCTGCTGCCAAACAAAATTAGGAGTGATAAAAACCACCAGGTGCGATAAACACGATCCAATCCGACTACCTGGATTACCTTCCAAGTCAGGAAACCAAACAAAGCAGGATGCTCTGGATAGTTCGCTTGGTAGAAAGCGGGTGACTGACCCTGCTCAATGACCGTGCCAGAGATGCTGAAAAGCGCGATCGCTAATAGCAACGCGATCGCTAACCGCAAATCTGCCAGCAATGGCAACAATTCTTGCCGCCAAAACCGATAGGAAGTTGACCCCAAGTTTGAGAAAAAAGAATTTTTTGCAGTCATTTTTTGATAATTGATAATTGGTATTGGTAATAGCGAATTCTTTTGATTACCATTAGCCAATCGGAATCCGAGACAGCAGCGAAAATACCCCAAAGCCAACTAAAAGCACACCGCTAACGGGTGTAATCCAACTCGACCATTGGCGCAACTCCAGCAACTTCTTAATAGAGGCTGTAAAAGTTCCTGCCAAAATCAACGGTGCCACATAACCTGCTGTGTAGGATAGCAGCAAGACAGCACCTAACACCACGTCTTGCGTCGTAGCAACCCAACCCAGTAACGTTCCCAATACGGGAGTACTGCATGGAGAAGCAACCACCCCAAAAGTTAGACCAATCAGATAGGAACGCACTCCCGCTGGTAATTCTTTAGAAATCCACTCCATCCCACCCCAAGCAGGCAACGGAAGGGGCAAAGCTTCTAGTAAATTTAGCCCCATTGCGATCGCGAGAATGCTCACAAGGATCGGCAAACCAAATCCCACTTGACCGTAGACGTTCCCCAGCAATGCCGCTAAGATACCAAGACCTGCCAGCGTTGTTGCCAATCCCAAGGAAAACCAGGTAGCCTGGGCGGCTGCTTGGAGGCGGCTTTTGGTCTCATAGCCCCCGATGTAGCCAAGGGTGATGGGCAACATGGAAAGCATACAGGGGGTCAGACTGGTGAGCAACCCAGCTACAAAGATAATGCCAATACTGATAACGCTGAGATGTTGCAGCTGGATGAAAACAAGACTGTTGGCAAATTCGCTGAGTTCGTAAAGCTGGGTTTGCAGACTTTCAATCATGAGGAGGCTAGTTCGCGGAATGCTGATTCTGCTTGAATTTTAGCTTACTTGGAAGGGTAGAACCGGCGCGAAGGAAAGCGTCCGTATTGTTTGCTTGACAATAACACTCATCAATGTCTTTCATCAACGCAGGTTTCTCAAGAAATTTTTAACGCCGTTTCTATCAATTGCCCCATTAAGCTTGCAGCGAGTCTTTTATTCAAATGTTCTTAATTCAGTCGGCGGATGCATTAAATTGAATATTTCTTTAGTTGGATTGACCCAGGAAACCCAACACCTGTGAGGGTTACGCTATCGACAACCCATCCTACAAATTATTAATCCAGCCTACTGATTGTCAAGCCTAAAAAAGAAAATTTTTACTTTTTTCATAAAGGAATAATATTTTTTTTGTATTTCTTAACATTAAAGAACATTCAACATTAGAGTTTTTTTCCAAATTTAGGGAATCCTAAATACGGACACTACGAGCCTATATTATTCCTCCTTTCCTTAGCAGAGGGATGACTTCGCCAACGAACTACGAGCCTCATTGACTATTTAATTGGAAACTCCAAGAAGGTCGAGGAGAGTGCTATGTCCGTGTTGAATGTTGAATTTGAGCCGCTTAACTTAATTTCGATATATCTAAAACCAAAAGGTATAGAAGGAGGAATAGATGGTTACAAGTTATAGACGCAGTAAAACCAGTACCGGCAAATTGCAGAATCAAGAATCCTTGAAACTGCGTCAGCAAATTGCCGAGCTAGAGCAGACACTAGCCGATTGCCAGGAGGTCGAGAAAGAACTGCGTCAACGGGTGGAGATGTATGCACAAGTCCTAGATGCCATCCCAAATTTAGTAAAGTGCCAAAACTCCCAATCGTGCCTAGTTTATGCCAACAAAGCATTTTGCGACTTTTACGGCATGACACTGGAACAACTTTGCGATCGCGATCCGACAGATATTCCTCTAAATAACCGGGATGCTACCCAACAGTCTGTCGTGGATGACGCCTATGTCGTGAATACCGGGCAGACGCTCCACATCTCTCAAGAACCTGTAACTCGTTACGATGGGCAAGTCTATTTATTTGACATCGTTAAAGTCCCTATTTTTAATGCTGAAGGCGAAGCTGTCAAAGTTGTGGAGTCCAGTCACGTAGCTTTAGGTGGCAACCTCTCCGACTCAGCCTTAATAGAAGTCAATTCAGCAGATATCCGGGGAGAACAGCGAGATAAATTAACCAACTCTCTCACTTATTTAAATAGCCAGATTATCGAGCGCAGGCAAGCAGAACAAGCCTTACAGGATCTGATCGCCGGAACCGCCTCAGTTACGGGCAAAGATTTCTACCCGGTGTTTGCACAGCATCTAGCCGCAGCGCTTGGAGTTCGCTACGTTATCGTGGCAGAAGCATCCGCCTGGGAGGACGATACACCTGTCCGAGCCAAAGTGCTTTCCTTTTGGAATTCAGACAAATTGGGTGACTACTTTGAGTACGACTTAGTCCATACTCCTTGCGAAAGCATTTTTACAGAAGAAACCCTGGCGGAAAATAACGGGATCAGTTGTTACCCCCAAAATGTCCAGTCATTCTTCCCCAAAGGCGAAGCTTTAGCGGCTTTGGGAGGAGAGTGTTTCCTGGGAGTTGCCCTTTTAGATTCAACATCCAGTAAGCCAATTGGTCATATTTGCTTTATCGATGATAAGCCCCTCGTGCAGGAGCAACGGGCAAAATCAATTATGAGCCTCTTTGCAGCACGAGTTAGCGCCGAACTGGAGCGCCAGCGGGCTGAGGAAGCGCTAGAGCGATCGCAAATACAACTGAAACTTTCCCACGAGCAATTAGAAAACTACAACCGGATGCTGGAAGCGAAAGTTCAAAAGCGAACGCTAAAGCTGCAACAAGAAATACGCGATCGCCGAAAAGCTGAACAAACAGCCCAGTCCGCTAACCGCGCCAAAAGCGAATTTCTCGCTAATATGAGCCATGAACTGAGAACCCCCCTCAACGGCATCCTCGGCTATGCCCAAATCCTCAAACGAGACAAAACCTTAAATGAGCCGCAAAAAGATGGTTTAGGCGTCATTCACCAGTGCGGCGAACATCTATTAACCCTGATCAACGACATCTTAGACCTCTCCAAAATAGAAGCCCGGAAAATGGAACTCCACTTGAGTCACTTTCATTTTCCCCAATTCCTTGAAGGCATCGTCGAACTGTGCCGCATTCGTGCCCAACAAAAAGACATCTACTTAACTTACCAACCCACCGCCCCACTTCCTTTAGCAGTCCAGGGCGATGAAAAACGCTTGCGGCAAGTCTTAATCAACTTACTTAGCAACGCGATCAAATTTACAACCACCGGCGGCGTCACCTTCCAAGTCAGCTATCAAGACGGAACATTTCGGTTTCAAGTAGAAGATACCGGCGTCGGTATGGCACCAGAGCAATTAGAAGAAATCTTCTTACCCTTCCACCAAGTCGGAGAGCGCGATCGCAAAAGCGAAGGCACCGGCTTAGGCTTGGCAATCAGCCGTCAATTAGTGCAAATGATGGGCAGCGAAATCAAAGTTAACAGCATCTTAGGTAAAGGTAGCGTTTTCTACTTTGATTTAGATTTACCCTTAGTTGACCAGTGGGCAGATGTCACCCAAATAGATGAACGCCCCATTATTGGTTACTTGGGCGACAAGCGCAAAATCCTCATCGCCGACGATCAATGGGAAAATCGCTCAATTCTAGTAAAAATGTTAGAGCCATTAGGGTTTGAAATTATGGAAGCCACTGATGGTTTTGACTGTATAACCAAAGCACAGGAGTGGCAACCCCATGTAATTTTGATGGACTTAATGATGCCCGCCCTCAATGGCTTAGAAGCCACTCGTCGAATCAGAAAGTCACCCGACTTAAAGGTCGTTGTGATTGCGACTTCAGCCAGCGTTTTTGATTGCGATCAACAACAGAGCTTTCAAGCCGGTTGTAACGATTTCCTGCCCAAACCCATCCAAAACCAGGAACTTTTAGAAAAGTTACGCGGTTATTTGGGGCTGTCATGGATTTATGAAGAAATTAAAAATGAAGAATTCCGCGAGCCTTCCGCAAAAGCGATGGTGCCTCCGCCTGTAGAGGAAATCGCGGCACTCTTCGATTTCGCAATGATGGGCGACCTCAGAGGGATTGCCAAGCGAGCCGCTCAACTGGAACAGATGAATCAGGACTGGATACCCTTTACCAACCATTTACGTCAATTAGCTAAGGGCTTTGAAGAAAAACAAATCTTGGATTTTATCAAACAATATAGAGAAAATAAATGAGCGAAGAAATTCCCCACAAAGGCATAATCTTAATCGTTGATGATACTCCCATAAACTTAGGGGTTTTGTTCGACTTTTTGGCGGATTCCGGCTTCAAGATTTTGGTAGCCCGGGATGGCGAAAGTGCGATTCAAAAGGGGGAATATGCCCTGCCGGATCTTATCTTATTAGATGTACTGATGCCGGGGATGGATGGGTTTGAAACTTGCCGTCAACTGAAAGCCAATCAAGTAACGAAAGATATCCCTGTAATTTTTATGACGGCGCTTTCCGAGACGGTAGATAAGGTTAGAGGTTTAAGCCTGGGAGCCGTCGATTATATTACTAAACCACTTCAGCATGAAGAAGTTTTAGCTCGCATTACTGTCCAACTGAGTATGCAGAGTTTAACAAAGAAACTGAAAGAACAAAATGTGCTTTTGGAACAAGAAATTCAAGAACGTACAAGGGTAGAAAAAGCACTCTTACAGCTCAAAGAAGAACTAGAAGAACGGGTAGAGGAAAGAACCCTTGAACTTTCCCACTCTAATGCTCTGCTGAAACAAGAGATTCAAGAGCGGATTTCTACAGAAGCAATATTACAACAATCAGAGGCACGCTATCGAGAACAAGCGCATCAGCTAGAACTCGCCTTTCGCCAACTCCAACAGACTCAAGGTCAACTGATCCAAAGCGAACAACTGGCTAGTTTAGGACAGTTAGTCGCCGGTGTTGCTCATGAAATGAATAACCCGGTCAACTTTATCTACGGCAATATTACTCACGCAGAGCGCTATACCCAAGACCTGCTGTACCTGCTAAATCTTTATACCAAGGAATTAACCAATCCGGGGCCAACTATCCTGGAGGAGGCTCAGGCAATTGACCTGGAGTTTCTGGTTGAAGACCTGCCAAAACTACTGGGTTCGATGAAGATTGGGGCTGAGCGCATCCGCGAGATTGTCCAGTCATTGCGGAATTTCTCTCGCGTGGATGAGGCTCAGATGAAGCCAGTGAACATTCACGATGGGCTAGACAGCACTCTGCTAATTTTGAACAACCGGCTGAAATCCAAGGCTGACTATCCGGGGATTCAGATCGTTAAAGAGTATGGCAAGCTGCCTCCTGTAGAGTGTTATGCAGGTCAAATGAACCAGGCATTTATAAATGTGCTGTCGAGTGTGATTGATGCTTTGGAGGAGTATGACCATAAGCGATCGCCTGAAGAAATACACTTCTCCCGCAGTACCATTCGGATTTGTACCGAAGTAACTGACCGTGGCTTTGTGACGATTCAGATTATAGATAATGGCCCCGGTATAGCGGAGGAAGTCCGCCCTCACCTGTTTGACCCCTTCTTTACGCCGAAAACGAATGGCAAAAGCACGAAGGTTGGGTTGTCCCTTACCTATCAAATCGTCGTGGACAAACATGGTGGACAGATGCAGTGTAATTCAGCGCCCCGAGAGGGTACGGAATTCATCATAGCGATTCCGATTCGACAGAATCTTCAGAAAACGCCTTCGTTCGAGTCAATGTAATGTCAACGTCATCAGGGAAAAGCATTTAACTGGCACAGTCAATTCTGGTAGTGGGTAATGGAAATTATCCTCACCTAAAACCTCTCTTTCAATTTGTGCAATTTAGATATATGACAGACAACTTATTGTTCTCGGCGTCGCCGCCTAGCCGCAGACCGACGTCCTTGCAGCGACACAATTTCTGCTTCGCTACTTTCCCGCGCCACGCGAATCAGCAGCCCAGCGGCAATCAAACTCGCAATCATTGAATTGCCACCATAACTAAACAGCGGCAAGGGCAAACCCGTAGTAGGTAGGACACCAGTCGCAACGCCAATATTTAGTAGTGACTGCCCCACCATCAAAATCATGGCTCCAATCGCCACCAGCCGGTGAATGGGATTTTGCGCCTTTATCGCCACAATTAGCGCCAGCGCTGCATAAGCCATCAGCAGCAACAGCAGCAGCAAACTGCCTGCAAAGCCAAATTCTTCTGCGTACACCGCAAAGATAAAATCGGTGTATTGAATCGGCAAATAAAACAGCTTCTGTTGCGATAGCCCAAAACCAGACCCCCAAGTGCCGCCAGAACCAACTGCCAGCAAACTTTGAATCAGCTGGTATCCGTCTTGCATGGGGTCAGCCCAAGGATTCAAAAAAGACATTATCCGACGACGCTGATATTCTTTCACGCTGATACTGATTGTCGCCAAGAGCACCCCGCCCAGCGCTGTTCCTCCCAAGTAGGAATAAGGCAACCCAGCAGCAAGTGCAATTAGCCACAAAGTCATCCCGCAAAGTGCGGTTGTACTTAAGTTGGGCTGTAGCAAAATTCCCAAAAGCACGCAGCAAAAAATAAACAGCCAGGTCAAGCGGACTTTCCACGTTAGTCTGTCCCAATGCCCAAAAATCCGAGCGCCTTGCAACACCAGGAACGGCTTGATCAACTCAGAGGGTTGAAGTGGAAATGGCCCCAAGGCTATCCAACGGGTTGCGCCATTGGTGGTGGTTCCCACTCCTGGAATCAGGGTGATGAAAATCACTCCCAACAGGAGTATGACAAACCAATCAGCGATTTCTAGAACAGAACGTAGGGGGAAGTTCACCACCAGGTTAAATGCTACTAGCCCCAGGATGACTGAGATGATTTGGCGCTTGAAGTAGTACATCCCATCTCCAAACTCAGCATCTGCGCTGGGATAGGACGCCGAAAATAGCACGACTAACCCGATAAACAGCCAGAGGAAGGTGAGCCACCGCAACAATCTGGCATCTATTGCCCAATCCTGGGCAGAGGAATTAAAAACAGGAATTAGCTGGCGTAAATTCACAGCGACTTGGCGTATAGGTAACATTCAGCGGCAGGGAATCACAAAGCGATCGCTCTGGCGGATGCACGGAGTGCTGCTCGCTCCCCAACATTAGCAGCGGTACCGACCAAAATGATAAGGCGCTTTGCCCTATATCGGTTCATCCGCTCCCGATTTTCTTTGCTTTTCTATAAATCTTTCTGACATCTAACGGCATCAGGCGATCGCTTTCTAAATCAAAAATTTATTAATCTACCCTCTAAATTAAAGCTTTCAAGAAGATTGCTTCACTGACGATCTTTGTATTGAACTTAACCGTATGATTACCGAATCAAAATTCTAAATTTCAGTGGTTTAAGTAAAAACGCGACCTTATTACTTCGTAATATCTATCGCCCCTATTACGTATAATCACGCAGACCACTTAGAGTTTGGATTGAACAAGCTGAAAAAGCTCAATTAGCCCCCAAGACTACAGAGACGATTCCCTATTTCCTATAAAGTTGAGCGAGATTACTTAGAAATGCAGGTCAAAACTCATCCTCTCAATGTAACGGTGCTGACTGTCCTGGTGTTGGCAGGATTTATCGGCATCGCCTCCATCCTATTAGCTCTCGTCAGCTCATCTTCACTCTACTCATCTACACATCCAGTGGTGATACCTTGGATAGGCGAGCAGCATCGATGTGAGACAAGCGGTAGAACTTGGAGAGAAGAGAGCGAGGAAGAATGCCTGGATTACGAACACAGCGCTGAGTTCTAAAAGAATTTGGCTTAACAGAAATTCCGGAAAAATCCTTGACAAGAAGTCAATAAATGCTTAACTAGCAAACTTTAGTCGTTCTTTTTAATCTAGTTCTTATATGATTCACAAATTACTAGCAACAGAATCGCTCTAGGCGTCTGCTGAAAAAGGGAGCTTCGGGAATCGAAGTGTAGCCTAATAAAACGAATTGCTATCGAAAGCGGCTATTGAGCCACAAAAAAAGAGGTCCTTAAGACCTCTTTGCATTTGAATCTTATCTAAATGTTGAAAATTCCGTAAACAAGCCTATTTCCGCAAATTAAAGTAGACCAGTATTTACTCCTGGCTTACCAGTAGCCAGCTCAACCTTAACGATTTTTCCACCCATTTTCATAATCCGCTGCTGTTCGCGAAACCAATTTTCGTAGGGAACGAGTTTCGTGAAATAAGTGTTTTGCAATTCCCGCTGAGTCCGGATACGGGTCTGGCTGGGAACACAGGCAGTAATTTTAAACATCCGCATGGTTAATTTCTCCTAGTCAGGTGGTGAGGAAATTTTTGATCTCAATCAATCTTTGGATTGGCGTATCTAATTAAGACACCGAAGGCTGGGAGTCAAGAGTCAATACTAGACCGCTAAAACTTATCAACTTAATTCGACAAGCCTTTGACGAGCTAGCATTCACTCCAGACTTCCCAGACTTCACCAGACAAAACGCAGTCGCTTAAAACTTAAGCGATGAACGAGCGCTTACGCTTAGCTCAAGCCAGAGCAGATGTAGTCTAAATAAACGCCCATTTCCTTACCAGCATCAGCACCCACCAAGCTGGCGGTAACTTCTTTCATGGCTTGGATAGATTGCACAGTAGCGGAGATGGGAACACCCAAGGAGTTGTAGGTTTCTTTCAGACCGTTCAGCACGCGCTCATCCAAGATGGATGGGTCGCCAGCTAGCATGGCATAGGTGGAATAGCGGAGGTAGTAGTCCAAGTCGCGGATGCAAGCAGCATAGCGACGGGTGGTGTACATGTTGCCACCGGGACGGGTGATGTCAGAGTACAACAGGGACTTAGCAACCGCTTCCTTAACGATGGTGGCGGCATTAGCGCTAATGGTGGTTGCTGCACGAACGCGTAGTTCGCCAGTGTTGAAATAGCCCTTGAGCTTTTCCAAAGCACCAGTATCAAGGTATTTACCTTGAACGTCAGAGGAATTGATAACAGCAGTAATTGCGTCTTGCATTTTTCTTGTTTCCTTATCTTACGTAGTCAGGTTCTAATCCTTAGCAGGGGAAGGGAAACACCCTACTGCATGGCACCAATCACGTAGTCGAAGTAAGCGCCTGCTTCAGAAGCATCTTCGCCAGACATCATGGAGGAAGCAGCATTCTTCATAGCGCGAACGCCTTCAGCAACTGCGTCAACCGGGGTACCCAGAGACTTGTACATTTCACGAACGCCAACCAAACCGATTTCTTCAATCGGGGTGACATCACCAGCAACGACTCCGTAGGTGATCAGGCGTAGGTAGTAGTCCATATCCCGCAGGCAGGTAGCGGTCATTTCTTCACCGTAAGCGTTGCCACCGGGAGAAACAATATCAGGACGCTTTTGGAACAACTGGTCGCCAGCTTGCTTGACGATGCGCTCGCGAGAGTCGGTCAACGTTTGGGCAATCCGGAGGCGACGCTCACCGGAGGTCACAAAGTTCTTGATCCGGTCTAGTTCGCCTGGGCTAAGATAACGAGCCTCGGCATCAGCATTCACGATGGATTTCGTGACGATACTCATTTGTGGATTCCTCCAATCAAAAGAAAAGTTTTACCAGATGGTTTGAAACTGGCATTCGCCAAGGAATGTGGAAGCCTGTCACTGCTACAAGAATACTTGTTCGGTATCTTTAGCATTTTTCAGTGTAACCATCCGTACACACTGCCTGGGACTCAGCTACCTTCCGCAAATAATTTTGCGGCATTCTGTTCACATTCCAGGTCTCTTCTTAACACTTTTTAATATTGTTCCTCATTTTGGGGCTTTGAGGGCGATCGCAGCGGGTCTCGGTGGGGTCAGTTGGTCATCAAAGAGCGATCGCTTGCTTGGGAGGGTAGCGATCGCTGTCAGGATTTTTGAATTTTTGCACCCCTGAGCATCAATCACCTTCTCTTCCCCCTTGTCCTCCACATCTTCGCAGCTCCATAAAAATGCGATCGCCCATTCCATGCCCTAATCTGTTCTGCTGATTCAGCTTTAGCAGAAACTTTAAGGGATTCAAGTTGTGGACACTAGATGAGCCACTTTACCACAATGCAGTTGGACAAGGTTTTGCAGTGCGGTTATTGGGGGAATTTGACCCGAAGAATCTATCTCATTGGAGGATGATCGACAAGATAGCGATCGCCTCTTCTATCTCTATTTCTTTGGTTTCTGGAGCGCTTCTGCGTTTCGATAAACTCCCCGCGTCATCCAGAGCACAGAGCAAAACTTCCGATTCATTAGGAATGGGGAACGGGTCATCAAAATCACCCATTCCCCATTCCCGACTCTCGGATTTATCGGCTCAAGCGATTACCGATGTAGGAAGGCGACATATCTGACCAGGATTGTTTCACCAAGTCAGCTGCTGCTTTCACACTGCCCAGATAATTACCCGCTGGCAGTGACGGGAAGCGGTTGTAAGGCACCACATCCTCGCCGAAGTAACGGGCATACTCAGGACTATCCACCATTGCCTCTACAGCCGCCTTCAAGCCGCTATCTGCCAGCAGTTTGTTGTACTGCCGGATTTCACCTTGGGTCGCGGGTGCGCGTCCCAGCAGGTGCCGGAACAGGAACTCAATCACCTTGGTGTTGGGATAGGGGGCATAGAAGCGACGGCGATAGATCTCGGAACTCGCCAGACTCTTCACCAACTCGCGCACCGAGATTTCACCGTTGCGGAGTCTGCTATCGAGATCCGAACGGCGCAGTTCCCCAGGAACTTGACCGCTGAAGATATCCATCACCTGACAGTAGATGGCATTAATCACCTGTGCAGATTCACCCTGGTTCATTCCTGGGTTCATCCGGTAAATTCGAGCAGGCTTACGCCGCGATGTCCCAACTCCAACTTCAACGGATTGCCCGTCACCGTTGGTAAAGGAACGACCCAACTCGATAAACAGCGGCTTACTCATGTCGCGCTGACGAGCTTTTGCAGCGATATCTGCGATCGCTTTACCCATCAGCGGCATCTTCGCCACATCCATGCGCGACTGCACCGGCTTGAAGCTGGGAACCACCAAGTCATCATTCTGCTTGGTCAGTTGGTTATACAGCTTCTCGGTATTCGGGAAGTTTGCCGCTGGCAGGGTCGGGAAGCGGTTGTAAGGCACCGTATCTTCTCCGAACGCCTGGGCATACTCTGGGCTATTTACCATTGCGCCCACAAAGCCCCGAAGCCCTTCAGATGCAAGGATCTGGTTATACTTGCGAATTTCTACTTGGTCTAGGGGTGCCCGTCCCAAGAAGTGCTTCGTACCCAACTCGATCACCTTAGTGTTCGGGTAGGGAGTATAGAACTCTTTGATGTAGAGGTCTGAACCTCCCAACGCCTCAATAAATTCCTTGAGGTTGATTTCACCATTCCGCAGCTTGCTTTCAAAGTCGCTGAATTGGTTCTTCACGATATAGGGTTCAATATCGCGCTCGAAAATTTGCCGGTATGCTGCCCGGATTGTGTTTTGCACCAACGCTTTGTCGTTGGTTTCTGTCAGCTTAAAGACCTTGGTTTGCTCGCGCTTCTTGCTGACACCCTGGTTGATGCGGAATTGAATGTCGGGTTCTGTCCGCAGCTGCGTGACTTGACCGAGTTCCACAAAACGAGGGGTTTCTTGCTTCTCAATTTTCAGAGCTGTGTCGGCAATGCTGCCAATCCGAAGGCTACGCAAGCTGACTCCAGCTGGTGTCAGATAGCGCTCGTAAGGAATCGTATCTTCCCCAAATGACTCGCTGTATTCGGGGCTATCGATAATCGCGTCAACCAGGGCGTAGAAGCCTTTTTTGGCGCAAATATCAAAATACTTGTTAGTTTCCTGACGTCCATAGGTGGGACGACCCAACAGACGGCGGTGGATGTATTCAATCGACTTGGTAACGTACAGCGAAGTCCAGTACAACTTGCGGAACAAGTCAGACTTAGCCAGAGCGCGGATGAACTCCCGCACTGTGGTTTCGCCGTTCTCCAGCTTGATTTCCGCCACTTTGAGGCGCTGACCTTCATAGACATCCCGCCCGAATACTTGCAGGTAGGCTGCCTTAATCACCGCTTGGGTGGAACTTTCGGAGTATTTAACGCTGGAATTCTTCACATACCGTTTGAAGGATGTGCCGCCGTTCCCACCTGGGCCGGGGAGTTGATCCAGTTTAAACACCTTCGGACCCAAGGAACCCGGAGCTTTGGGACGAGCTGCTGGGTTGCTCAGTTGGTTGTCAATTCCTGGGCCTTGGCGGATCAGGATGCGACGAGTATCTTTACCAAACGGAGCAGGACGGGTGTTGGGATTTTTGGTTTCTTTAGGGAAGATTGCCCCAAACTGAATTTCCAAGGGGTCGTTGCCGGAACCATACGGATGTTGGTCGGGCAGCGGTCGCTCATAAGCAGCAAATGTGGTGAGGAACTGCGGTACCTTGCGGAAAGGCGCGCTGTAGTTCAACAAATCTTGCTGCGGTCCCCAGTTGCGACACTCCTGCGCTTCTTGACCCAAACCCCGGATGTAGGGCACGGTTTCTTCGCCGAAGTAGTCGGAATATTCCTTAGAATCCACCAGGGCATCAACGAGACCGGGTAGACCTTTGCTGGAAACGATGGAGAAGTATTCTTGGACTTCTTCACGGCTGGATGGGCCACGACCCAGGAAGTGACGGAATGCCAGTTCCAGAGCGCGACTGTTGATATATGGCTCGTAGAAGTTTTTGCGGTAAAGAGTAGATTTACCCAAGCGGCGGATAAATTCTTTCATCGAGATGTCGCCATTTCTGACCTTAGATTCTAAGTCAGAGATGCCAAGGCTGTAAGCGCGAGTAATATCGCGCTCAAAGACTTGCCGATAGGCGGCTTTGATGATTTCTTGCTTTTCCGAAGATGACAAACCGGGCTTCATGGCGTACTTGGGACGCCGCTCGGCTGAATTGAAGTAAATTTGGGGCAGTTGCAGACCTTGCTGATCGCCAGAAGGACGCTGCCGCACTTTGTCGGAGGGGGTGGGGGCGCGGAATTCGCTAATCAGCACTTCAAAGTACTGGTTGACAATCGTTGTCCCTTCCTCGTCGCGCCGGAAATAACCCAAGGCGGCTGCCCGCATTTCTTGCAACGCCACAATTGTCGCTTCGCCGGAGCAAGCATTTTCGATGATTTCCCGCAAACCCCGCGTGTTAACCGCGATGATATTGGGGTCTCCGGCAACAATTGCGTAGGTCAGGTAGCGCAAGAACCAGGATAAGTCCCGCAACGACTTCTGCATATTGCCCGGACCGTAGCGGGCAACGTTGATCGGTCGGAAACCAGCTGGGGTAGGACCGCCACCGCCTGCGCTGAAGAGCGATCGCAACCCCTGCAAAAAGCCACCGCTGCTTTCCACATAGGTGACATTTCCCAGCGCCATCCCTTGTTTGACATCCGGAACGTTAGCCGTCACCAATTCGGGTTCGCGAGGCTTCTCTAAGAAAGCCATCGGGGAACCCCCGACGAAAATGCGGTTGGCAGCACGGGACACAATCAGGTCTGCATTTTGGGTGAGCGTTTGAGCAATCTCAAGACGCTTGCTGCCGGAACTGAAATAGCTCTTCAGTTCATCCAGCTCACCTCTCCCTAAGAAGCGGTCTTGTTGTTCCGCTTGCGAAATAGTTGCAACTGGTACTGTTTGATATAGTTGCGGACGCGCAACTGAGCTTCCACCACTTGCCTTAACACTCATTGGATCTCAAAAGCTCCCTATCTAAATCGTCACTGCGTTAAACATGACCAGAGTGCCACTGATGAATGATGAATTGTGAAGGTTGAGGGATTAAAGTTAACCAACCGCCACGGGAGCGACTGACCCGGAGAAAGTGGCTTTTTCCCTACGGCTTATGGCTTATCAACTTCATTCTTGCGCCTTCAACATCTCAGCGTTCATCTTTGAGCCTTTATCCTTTAACTGCCTGGGGTTAATCAGCTCAGTTTTTAGATTAAAACTTTTCGGGCTTCTCAGACTGGTTTGTTAAAAAGTGTGTAGAACCCTATCTAGGTGTTCACAAGGTCATAATACTAAATGGCGGCAGATTCCCTGAGAAGAGCGATAAGTTTTGTTACTTAAGACGCCGTCTAGCTACAGATGACCTGCCCGGACATCTCTAACTTTACCCTTTAACGTGATATGGAAATCAGGCAGGATATCAGTTCCGCCGTCCAACGACTTTACGATACTTACCCTTTTCCACCAGAACCTCTGCTGGATAGTCCGCCTCCCGGCTACAACTGGCGCTGGAATTGGCTAGCTGCTTATCACTTTTGCACCAATCAAACACCCCAAAAGCAGGATGTCCGCATTTTAGATGCCGGATGTGGCACGGGTGTAGGAACAGAGTACCTGGTTCACCTCAATCCGGCTGCTCAAGTGGTGGGAATTGATTTGAGTTCGGGCGCTTTGGAAGTGGCACGAGAGCGTTGTCGCCGTTCCGGGGCAAATCGCGTCGAGTTTCATCACAAGAGCTTGTATGACGCGCAGGAACTACCGGGTGAGTTTGATTTAATCAATTGTGTTGGGGTTTTGCATCATTTGCCCGATCCGATTCGGGGAATTCAATCCTTGGCGGCGAAGTTAGCGCCGGGAGGCTTGATGCATATTTTCGTTTATGCTGAGCTGGGGCGCTGGGAAATCCAGTTGATGCAAAAAGCGATCGCACTGCTTCAAGGCGAACGGCGAGGCGACTACCGCGATGGCGTTCAGGTGGGGCGTCAAATATTTGCCGCTTTGCCAGAAAATAATCGACTGGTCAAGCGAGAAAAAGAGCGCTGGTCTTTAGAAAATCAGCGGGATGAGTGTTTTGCAGATATGTACGTTCATCCCCAGGAAATCGACTACAACATCGACACTCTTTTTGAACTCATTGATGCTTCAGGTTTGGATTTTGTTGGTTTTTCTAATCCCAAAAACTGGGAATTAGAGCGACTCTTGGGGAAAAATCCAGACTTGCTCGAACGGGCAAAAAAATTAAGCGATCGCGAACGTTATCGTTTAATCGAATTATTAGACCCAGAAGCGGTCACTCACTACGAATTTTTCCTGGCACGTCCTCCCCTATCCAAAGCAGATTGGTCATCGGATGAGGCGCTGTTGGCAGCTATTCCAGCCCGAAACCCCTGCATGGATGGATGGCCTAGCCGCTGTCTGTTTAACTACGATTATCAGATTGTCAATTTGTCAGAGGGAGAGTTTGAATTTTTGCAAGCGTGTGATGTTAACTCAGAAAAACGTCGAAGCGTAAAAGAAATTTTGGCGACTGTTTCGTTGGAGTTGGATCTTGTGCGATCGCTCTTGGAACGACAGCTAATTATGCTGACACCGAGTTAACAAATCGGTAATTGTTAATGGGTAATAGGAAATTCATGACGATTCATTCCCTATTACCTATTCCCATTGCCAATATTTCATATATCAATTCAGCTTGCCTTACATTAGTTACCCTGGTTTGGCTGGGGGTTCCTTGGTTCTGCTTCCCAAATGATCTCTCGTTTTGGCTCTTCGTTGTTGTCGTCTGGACTCTCAGCAGGCGTTGGTTCTGGGATTTCCGCAGGAGTCTCAGCGGGGATTTGATTTTGGGGTTCTTCCGGAGTCTCAGCAGGCGTTGGTTCTGGGACTTCCGCAGGAGTCTCAGCAGGGATTTGATTTTGTGGTTCTTCTGGAATCTCAGCAGGCGTTGGTTCTGGGACTTCCGCAGGAGTCTCATCAGCAGGGATTTGATTTTGTGGTTCTTCTGGAGTCTCAGCAGGTGTTTCAGAAGGCGCTTCATCTCCTGCTTCAAACTCAATCGTAATAATCGGTTTAGCCTCCTGATAGATAAAGGCTTCCATATCTCCTATAGGATTTCGGGCACTGTTAAGGCTGTCACCATCGTAGGGGGGAGTGCCATTGAAGAATTTTTCAAGCCGATAGGTTTGAGCCACGGCTGGTGAACTGATAAAGGCACTTAATCCAATGATGCAGATTAACCCTTGAGTTTGAGGTTTCATTTAACCAATACCTCCTCAACTACAGCTACCTGTAGTCTATATAACCACCAAAATTAAACGAAGTTTCCAGTTTATATCCTTTAGTGACTTCTGTAAAACTTGAACAAAAAAATTAGTTCAGATAGAACCGGCAACGGGAAAGACGTGATTGTACTCCTTTAAGTATTTTTTCAGCATCAAAGAATATTTTGATATCGTCAAGAACAAGTTTTGCTGGCATTGCTAATAGAGATGATTACCTCTAAAACAATAGGAAATATAGAAGTTGTAAATAATTTGGAAAGACGAAATTCGCGGCTGCTTAGAAAAGTCGTGAATCTAAACCTCTGTGCAACAAACAATTCCCCTAACTTCCTTGATTAAGAGAAAGTTAGGGGAATCAGTTGTGTAAAAAATGCAATTATAAAAATATAAGCCCTCAACCCTTACCTAGAGTAAATAAAAGATGAGGGCGTTATTAGAACTTGCATGACTACCTTAGTGAACCTGGTTGGTAGGGCTGGTTCGTGGGTCTTGCATCTCTTTGTAACTGGCTTTCCGACTGATTAGGATTGTTGTTTTCTGGTTCTGTTAAGTTGCGATTGGTTGCCGGTGTCGCATTCTGAGTTGATTCCCGAACCTCGCTATCATCGTTAGAGGTTTCCCGATTTCCAGTCGGGTTGCGGGGTTCAATAACGTCGTCCCCCGTATATGGGGGGAGACCATTGAAAAAGTCTTGTAACGGTGTGTTTTGAGCTACGGCTGGGGAACTGATGAGGGCAGTTAATCCCAGGATGCCAATCAGCCACTGGGTTTTAAATTTCATTTGACCAATACTTCCTTAACTACGTGTCGTCTCCTAGTATTCAAGTTAAGCAAGTTTGCTTTTTGTAACCTCTAGCTGCCGACGTATCACCTGAGATTAAAACTCAGCCAGATAAAACTAGCAAACGAAGCGATCGCTACTCTACCCAGATCGCCACTGTACCCATTTAATGATTCTTCTGGCGTCACAAACCGATGGCGAGGCGATCGCTCCTTGACACTTCTGTTTCTGGAGTGTTCTGTGCGGTTCGTTTTTTAGGAGTCCAAGAGAAGTGCTATAGACGCGCCTTTTCCGTGTGGGCTAAGAGAGTAGATGTCGCTTGCACATTTCTCGAAAAACCGCTATGCGCTCTCAAATCGGACTCCGCGCCTTCATCACCTTCCTGGCTACTATTCTGAGTTTCGATTTGGGATTTCCAAGTGTAAATTGGCAATTCATCCAAAATTCAAAATTTTCTAGCGCCATCCAAAATTCTCAGGCGTTGGCTCAAACCCCCGCTGAGCGAGAAGCCGAAGCCGATCGGTTTCTAGAGCAAGGGATTGAGCAGCAAAAGAAGGGTCAATTTAGAGCTTCCTTACAGTCTGGACAAGAAGCATTGAAGATTTACCAAGAAATCGCCGATCGCAAGGGAGAGGGGGCGGTTCTTAACAATTTGGGAGAAGCTTATCGATCGTTGGGTGACTATACACGAGCGATTGAGTTCTATCAACAAAGTTTAGCTGTGGATCGTTCCCTCGGCAATCGCAAGGGAGAGTCATACGTTCTAAATAATTTGGGCATTGTTCATCATCATTTGGGCGATTATGCCAAAGCAATTGATTACTCTGAGCAACGTTTAACGATTGCGCGAGAAATCCGCGATCGCTCCGGAGAACAAGGCGCTCTGGGAAATATAGGGATTGTCTTCTATTCCCTGGGAAATTATGTCAAAGCGATTGATTTCCATCAACAGAGTTTAGCGATCGCGCGAGAACTTGGCGATCGCTCTGGGGAAGGTGCCTCTCTGAATAATTTGGGCATCGCCTACGATTCTCTAGGCGACTATCCACGAGCTATTAATTACTATCAACAGCGTTTACCGCTGGCGCGAGAGTTAGGTGAGCGTCACGCAGAGGGGCAAGTTCTGGGGAATCTAGGCGTTGCTTACATGGATTTGAAGGATTATCCCAAAGCAATTGAGTATCTGCAACAACGAATCGCGATCGCGCGGCAAATTGGCGATCGCTTAGGGGAAGCAACAGCACTGGGAAATTTAGGCAATGCTTACACTTCCTTGGGCGACTATGCCAAGGCAATTGATTATCAGCAGCAGCGGATCGCGATCGCGCGGCAAATTGGCGACATTGAAGGCGAAGGAACGGCGCTAAACAATTTGGGAGTGGCGCTTCGCCGAGCGGGCAAGCTTACAGAAGCTGAAAAAACCCTAAGCGCAGGAATTCAAATTTGGGAATCGCTTCGGCAAAAATTGGGGAATAACGATACTTACAAGGTGTCAGTTTTTGAACAGCAAGCCAAAACTTACCGTCTGCTGCAACAAGTCCTCATCGCCCAAAATAAAATAAATGAAGCGTTGGAAATTGCCGAACGGGGTCGGGCGCGGGCATTTGTGGAGTTATTGATGACGCGCGTCGCTTCACCCAATGCTCTAACAACCATTACTCCCCCTAACATTCAGAAAATTCAACAAATCGCCAAAGAACAAAACGCCACACTGGTTGAGTATTCAATTATTGTCGATAGTTTAGAAGAAAAAAATCGAGAACAAATCGAAGAATCAGAACTCTATATTTGGGTCGTCAAGCCCACAGGTGAAGTGAGTTTTCGCTCCTCTAACCTTAAACCTCTGTGGCAGCAACAGAATACAGACCTGGCAAATCTTGTTGTCAATAGTCGAGAATCAATTGGTGTCAGAGGTCGCGGGTTGAGTGTTGTTAGCAAAGTAGATGAAACAAGTCAAGCCAAACAATTACAACAACTTCATCAGCTACTGATTCAACCAATTACCGATCTGTTGCCAAAAGAGGCAAATGCCCGTGTTGTTTTTATTCCTCAAACATCTTTATTTTTGGTTCCCTTTGCCGCTCTGCAAGACCGTTCTGGCAAATACTTAATTGAACATCACACCATCCTGACTGCACCCTCGATTCAGGTACTGGATTTAACCCGTCAGCAAAAACAACGTGTAGAGACTCGAAGTTTAGCCTCTCGACAAAACCCGAATGTGCTAGTGGTTGGCAATCCCAATATGCCCAGTGTTTCTCTTAAGCGGGGAGAATCGCCTCAAAAATTGTCAACCCTCCCTGGTGCGGAACGGGAAGCTTTAGCGATCGCTACTCTACTTAATACCAAAGCTCTCATTGGCAACTCTGCCAATGAATCTGCGGTTGTCCAGCAAATGTCTAAAGCAAAAATGATTCATCTTGCGACTCACGGGTTGCTGGATGATTTTCAGCGTAGCGGAGTACCGGGAGCGATCGCGCTGGCTCCTTCTAGTCAAGATGACGGGTTGCTCACCGCCAGCGAAATCCTCAATCTCAAGCTCAATGCCGAGTTAGTTGTCTTGAGTGCTTGCGACACTGGGCGAGGTAAGCTGACTGGCGATGGCGTGATTGGATTGTCTCGCTCTTTAATTACTGCGGGTGTCCCCAGTGTCATCGTCACTTTGTGGGCGATACCCGATAATCCTTCTGCCTTGTTGATGACCGAATTTTATCAAAATCTGCAACAAAACTCCGATAAAGCGCAAGCTTTGCGAAGTGCGATGCTGACGACGATGAAACAATATCCCAACCAACCTAACGCTTGGGCTGCATACACGTTGATTGGGGAAGCTGAATAACCCGAAAACAATCAGATAGCGTCTGTTGCTGCTGCGATCGCATTCTTGATTCTGGCGATGATGCTCTCGCATCAACCGATAACTAGACGCGCCTAATTGTCGTAGGTTAAAACAGCGATCGCATCCTTGCACCTTCTCCCCTAATAACTGTGCGTTTCCAAATCAGACTCCTCAGCGCGATCGCTCTTTTGACAACTACTGCAACACCGTTCGTGCCTAATTTTCCAGCGCTATTTCCCACAACACAGGCGTTAGCGCAAATACCAGATGCCCGGAAAACGGAAGCAGACCGACTGCTAGACCAAGGCAAGGAGCAGTATTTAACCAGTCAATTTGAGGCGGCATTACAGTTTTGGCAACAGGCACTAAGTCTCTATCGGGAAATCCAAGACCGTCAAGGTGAAGGGAAGGCTCTTGGCAATATTGGACTTGCTTACTATAACCTAGGAGATTACGCCAAAGCGATTGAGTATCAGCAGCAGAGTTTAGCCATTGCGCGGGAAATCAAAGACCGCCAAGGTGAGGGAAATGCTCTGGGGAATCTGGGACTTGCTTACGATGTCCTAGGAAATTATGCCAAAGCGATTGAGTACTACCAGCAGCATTTAACTATTGCGCAGGAAATCAAAGACCGCCAAGGTGAGGGGAAGGCTCTGAACAATCTGGGAATTGCTTACAATGTCCTAGGAGATTACACCAAAGCGATTGAGTACTACCAGCAGCGTTTAGCTATTGCGCAGGAAATCAAAGACCGCCAAGGTGAGGGAACATCTCTGGGCAATCTGGGAATTGCTTACTTTTCCTTAGGAGATTATGCCAAAGCGATTGAGTACTACCAGCAGCATTTAACTATTGCGCAGGAAATCAAAGACCGTCAAGGTGAGGGGAATGCCTTAGGCAATCTGGGAATCGCTTACTTTTCCTTAGGAGATTATGCTAAAGCGATTGATTACTACCAGCAGTGTTTAGCTATTACACGGGAAATCAAAGACCGATTAGGTGAGGGGAATGCTCTGGGCAATCTGGGAAATACTTACTTTTCCTTAGGAGATTATGCCAAAGCGATTGAGTACCACCAGCAGCATTTAACTATTGCGCAGGAAATTAAAAACCGCCAAGGTGAGGGAACATCTCTGGGCAATCTGGGAATTGCTTACAACGTCCTAGGAGATTATGCCAAAGCGATTGATTACTACCAGCAGCGTTTAGCTATTGCACGGGAAATCAAAGACCGATTAGGTGAGGGGAATGCTCTGGGCAATCTGGGAAGTGCTTACGATGCCCTAGGAAATTATGCCAAAGCGATTGAGTATCACCAGCAAAGTTTAGCCATCGCGCGGGAAATTAAAGACCGCCAAGGTGAGGGAACAGCTCTGGGCAATCTGGGGAGTGCTTACTTTTCTTTAGGAGATTATGCCAAAGCAATTGAGTATCACCAGCAGCGTTTAGCCATTGCACGGGAAATCAAAGACCGATTAGGTGAGGGAAATTCTCTGAACAATCTAGGAGTTGCTCTCCAGAGGTCGGGCAATCTAGGGGAAGCTGAAAAAACCCTCCGCGCTGGAATTGAGGTATACAAATCTCTACGAGAACGATTGGGCGACAATGATGCCTACAAAGTGTCAATTTTTGAGGAACAAGCTCGCACCTACCGCCATTTACAACAAGTCCTGATTGCCCAAAATCAACCCGTTGCTGCTCTGGAAGTTGCTGAAAGTGGTCGTGCCAGGGCATTTGTGGAGCTACTGGCAACACGCTTCTCATCCCCTTCCTCTACTCAACCGAGTGTCTCTCCCAATCCACCCGACATCCAGCAAATTCAACAAATCGCCAAACAGCAAAACGCTACCCTGGTTGAATATTCGATTATTTATGACGAGTTCAAGATTCAGGGTAAACAAGAAGCTCGCGAATCAGAACTCTACATTTGGGTAATCCCAGCCTCTGGCGAAGTATCGTTCCGTCGTGTTGACCTCAAACCTCTATGGCAGCAGCAAAATACGACGCTTCCACAATTAGTTGTCAACAGTCGTGAATCGATGGGTGTTAGAGGTCGCGGCTTGAGCCTCATCGCTAGATTAGATGAAACTACCCAAATTAATCGATTACAGCAACTCCATCAACTACTAATTAAACCCATTGCCGACCTTCTGCCGACTGACCCTACTGCCCGTGTCATCTTCATCCCTCAACGCTCCCTGTTCCTCGTTCCCTTTGCTGCGCTCCAAAATGCCAATAACAAATACCTAATCGAACAACACACTATCCTCACGGCTCCTTCAATTCAGGTACTGGCATTAACCCGTCAGCAACGACAACGGGTTCCAGTGTCAGTTAAGGATGTCCTAGTGGTTGGCAATCCTACGATGCCCAGCCTTGCCTCCAAAATTGGGGAAAAGCCTCAACCGCTTTCGCCCCTACCGGGTGCCGAGAAGGAAGCGATTGAGATTGCTCGTCTCCTGAACACGACAGCCCTTACTGGTAAACAAGCCACTGAAGCCGCAGTTGTTCAGAAGCTACCCATAGCCAAGATGATTCATCTGGCGACTCACGGCTTGCTGGATGATTTTCAGCGTAGCGGAGTACCAGGAGCGATCGCCCTGGCTCCTTCTGGTCAAGATGACGGGTTGCTCACCGCCAGCGAAATCCTCAATCTCAAGCTCAATGCCGAGTTAGTTGTCTTGAGTGCTTGCGACACTGGGCGAGGTAAACTAACCGGCGATGGCGTGATTGGATTGTCTCGCTCTTTAATTACTGCGGGTGTCCCCAGTGTCATCGTCACTTTGTGGGCGATACCCGATAATCCTTCTGCCTTGTTGATGACCGAATTTTATCAAAATCTGCAACAAAACTCCGATAAAGCACAAGCTTTGCGAAGCGCGATGCTGACGACGATGAAACAATATCCCAACCAACCCAGCGCTTGGGCTGCATACACGTTGATTGGGGAAGCTGAGTAAAAAGCTAGGGAAAATCGCCGCAAGCTGCTACAACAAGGGGCGGGGCGATACTCACGCTGATGCCTAAAATGCTTTTTAAATAAGAACCCATGAGCATGAATGCGAAAAATGCTTCTTGGATGAGAACTCATGAGCATGAATGCGATCGCTACCAGAGAGAACCTTTTAATTTGCTGACATCGACTTAATTCTTTTTTAAGTAATGTTACCTCTGCATGGTATATTCAAAATGTTTGGTTCTGACCTGTAGTAGTCAGACCAAATAGCACAAGCTGAAACACATCAGTTGTGAACTTGTCAAACGAATCTCAAACAACCACGCCGACCACCGGGGAGTTACCACAAACTGGTTCGCCTGTATCAGAACCAGATGGCTCCATGCAAGAGTACTACCAACTTCAACAAGAGTTGTTGCTGACTACACTTGCTTTGAGCGGGATTATTTTTATCTCCGTCTGGATTTTTTACTCTCTCAACATTGCCCTGAATTACTTGATAGGGGCGTGCACATGTGTGGTTTACTTGAGGATGTTGGCTAAAGACGTTGAGCGACTTGGCGCAGAGAAACAGCGTCTGAGTAAGACTCGGTTTGCTCTGTTTATTGGGTTGATTATAATCGCAACCCAAGTGAATAAGCTACAGATTCTGCCCGTTTTTTTGGGATTTCTGACTTATAAAGCCTCCCTCATCGTCTATATGCTTCGGACTTTGTTTCCCCCGGACGCTCGATAGGTTGGACAGTGTTAGAATTCTCCACTCTTTAATCCCTGGAGAACCCTCATTGAATGGAAATGCTAAGTATTCTTTCCGCCTTTAATTCATTCCCTCTCGCCAAACTAGAAGTTGGTCATCACCTTTATTGGCAAGTGGGAAATCTTAAGATTCACGGGCAAGTTTTTCTAACTTCCTGGGTTGTTATTGGTATTCTTCTGCTTGCCTCGTTAGCTGCAACTCGGAATATTCAGAGAATTCCTAAAGGTATCCAAAACTTCATGGAATATGCTCTAGAATTCATTCGAGATCTGGCTAGAAACCAGCTTGGCGAGAAAGAATACCGTCCGTGGGTGCCATTTATTGGCACGCTGTTTCTGTTTATCTTTGTCTCAAACTGGTCTGGTGCATTAGTTCCTTGGAAGCTAATTCACCTTCCAGAAGGAGAACTAGCAGCTCCCACTAATGACATCAATACCACAGTGGCACTGGCATTGCTAACTTCTTTAGCGTATTTTTACGCGGGTTTTAGCAAGCGGGGTTTAGGGTACTTTAAAAAGTATATTGAGCCGACACCAATCCTATTACCCATTGCCATTTTAGAAGATTTCACAAAGCCCCTTTCCCTCAGCTTCCGTTTATTTGGCAACATTCTGGCGGATGAACTGGTAGTAGCAGTATTAGTGCTACTGGTTCCCCTGTTTATTCCTCTGCCAGTTATGGCGTTGGGGCTATTTACCAGTGCCATTCAAGCTTTAGTGTTTGCCACCTTAGCAGCTGCATACATTCATGAAGCGATGGAGGGGCATGGTGATGAAGGGCATGAGGAGCATTGACCTTTTTTAGAGGTAAGGAAGAAGGATATAAGATGAATAAAATCATCCCTCCTTTTCCATATCGCATTCGGGATGCCCTCAGTTGATAGAATTTGAGATTTGAGATTTAAGATTAAAAATCTTGGCTCAAAACTCAACACTTGTAAGGGCGCGGCATTGCCGTGTCTCTACTCGAAACTCTCTGTTGTTTGTTCTGTACTTCAAGGTAAGGAAATAATCATGGATCCATTGGTTTCTGCTGCTTCAGTTCTGGCTGCTGCTCTCGCAATTGGTTTAGCTGCAATTGGCCCTGGTATCGGTCAAGGAAATGCTGCTGGTCAAGCAGTCGAAGGTATTGCTCGTCAGCCAGAAGCAGAAGGGAAAATTCGCGGCACCTTGCTGTTAACCCTGGCTTTCATGGAATCCCTTACCATTTATGGTCTGGTGATTGCCCTAGTTCTGTTGTTTGCTAACCCCTTCGCTTAACATTTTTTGTTTGAGTAGAGACGTGGTTAACCACGTCTCTACTCAAACGAAGTTTTTAGTGTCCAGTCCTGTTGATGTAAGTTGAACCCCTTGCCTAGAGGGTATAGAGAATATGACAAGTGAGATAATTTTGCTTGCCATTAAAACTGCTGTTCAAGCATAAAGAGGGAAGAAATGTTTGATTTCGACGCTACCTTGCCCTTGATGGCAGTGCAGTTTCTGCTATTGGCAGCGGTATTAAATGTGGTTTTCTATAAGCCACTGACTAAAGTGCTAGACGAGCGCGACGATTACATCAGATCGAATGAGATGGGTGCGCGGGAACGCTTGGCAAAAGCTGAGCAGTTAGCAAAGCAATATGAGCAACAGCTAGCGGATACCCGCAGGCAGTCTCAAGCGCTGATTGCAAATGCTCAAGCCGATGCCCAGAAAATAGGCGCTCAACAAGTAGCTGAGGCACAGCAAGAAGCTGTTGCAAAACGAGAACAGGCGTCTATAGAGATTGGGCAGCAAAAGCAAGAAGCTTTGCAATCTCTAGAAACCCAGGTGGACGAACTGAGTCGCCAAATTCTGGAAAAAATATTGGGACAGCAGCTGGTCAATAGATAGAGAGCTTGAAGGAAAAGCTGTCATTAGTCATTAGTCATTAGTCATTAGACCAAAGCCAATGACTGATGACGAATGACCAACTTCATACTTCAATGGGATGGGTATCATGGGGACTTTTTTCTTATTAGCCGAGGTGGCTCACTCAGCTGGCGCTGAATTAGCAGAGGCAGAGGGGCATCATGGTTTCGGTTTAAATCCGGACATTTTTGAAGCCAATCTAATTAACCTGGCAATTCTTATTGGTGTACTGTTTTACTTTGGACGTAACTTATTAGGAAATATCCTAAGCGAGCGTCGTGCAAGGATTGAAACGGCGATTAGAGAAGCAGAGCAACGCCAGAAAGAGGCAGCAGCTGCACTCTCTGATGCCCAGCAGAAATTAACTCAGGCTCAAGCGGAGGCAGAACGAATCCGCAAAGATGCTGAAGAAAGTGCGAAGGCAGCGAGAGAAGCCATTTTGGCGAAAGCAGCAATGGATGTCGAGCGCTTGCACAGAACAGCTGTTGCCGATTTGAACACTGAAAGGGAGCGAGCGATCGCTGAACTCAGAGCGCAAGTTTCTGCAATGGCGTTGCAGCGCGTTGAATCGCAACTCAAAAGCCAATTGGATGATGCTGCTCAACAACAATTAATTGACAGCAGCATCGCTAGTGTAGGAGGTCGCTGATGAAAGGTAGTATGGTTAGCGGTGAAATCGTAGAGCCGTATGCAGAGGCATTAATGTCCTTGGCTCAGTCGCAGAACCAGACAGAGCGGTTTGGCGAAGATGTACGCTCTTTGTTGGGAGTCCTAGAAAGTTCTGAGGATCTACAGCATTTTCTGGGCAATCCAGTTGTAAGCGCTGAAAATAAAAAAGCGGTATTGCAGCAAATTGCTGGCGATGGACTTCACCCCTACATCCTCAACTTTTTGATGTTGCTGGTAGAGAGGCGACGTATCCTCTTTCTAGAGGGAATTTGCAAACAGTTCCAGGCACTTCTGCGGAAGCTGAATCAGACTGTTCTAGCAGAAGTTATCTCAGCGGTAGAACTGTCGGAGGCTCAGCAGCAAGCCATCGGTGAAAAAGTAAAAGCGATTAGCGGTGCCCAGCAAGTAGAACTCGATACCAAACTCGATCCAGATTTAATCGGTGGTGTCATCATCAAAGTGGGGTCTCAGGTATTGGATGCCAGTTTGCGAGGACAACTGCGCCGTATTGGCATACGCCTGAACAGTGCCGCCTAAAGTTGAAAGTTGAGAGTTGGAAAGGAAAGCAGTTTGTCGGTGGAAACTTTTCAGATGTTTGCAAGTTAAGCAAGTGAAATTTGCAAATCTTAACTTCTAATGTTCAACCTACCACCGCCAAAATAGAGAGCTTCAACCTTTAAGCTACCCTTCGAGAAGGGATTCTCCTTAAAACCTTCAACCTTTAACACAAACCCTTTCCTCCTTTAACAAGTAACCATGATCAGCATCAGACCTGACGAAATTAGCAGCATTATTCGGCAGCAAATTGAACAATACGACCGAGACGTTAGTGTTTCTAACGTGGGTACCGTATTGCAAGTAGGTGACGGGATTGCCCGGATTTATGGCCTAGACAAGGTTATGTCCGGGGAACTGGTGGAATTTGAAGACGGTAGCGTTGGCATCGCCCTGAACTTAGAAGAAGACAACGTGGGCGTGGTGCTAATGAGCGATGGTCGCAACATCCAGGAAGGTAGCTCTGTGAGCGCCACCGGCAAGATTGCTCAGGTGCCAGTGGGCGAAGCCTTGATTGGTCGTGTTGTGGATGCTCTCGCTCGTCCGATTGATGGAAAGGGAGACCTTAACACCACAGAAACCCGCCTCATTGAATCAGGCGCACCGGGAATTATTGCTCGGCGCTCGGTTTACGAACCGATGCAAACCGGCATTACCGCTATTGACGCGATGATTCCGATTGGTCGGGGTCAGCGGGAGCTAATCATTGGTGACAGACAAACCGGAAAAACTTCGATCGCGGTTGACACCATCCTCAACCAGAAAGAAGAAGACGTGATTTGCGTCTACGTCGCTATCGGTCAAAAAGCTTCTACCGTCGCCCAAGTGGTGAACGTGCTTCAGGAACGAGGCGCAATGGACTACACCATTGTGGTAGCAGCAAACGCCAACGACCCAGCAACCCTGCAATATCTGGCTCCCTACACGGGCGCTAGCTTGGCAGAATACTTCATGTACAAGGGCAAGGCGACGCTGATCATCTATGATGACCTCTCCAAGCAAGCCCAAGCTTATCGCCAGATGTCCCTGCTGCTGCGTCGTCCGCCCGGACGGGAAGCTTATCCTGGGGATGTGTTCTATCTCCACTCCCGTTTGCTGGAGCGTGCCGCAAAGCTGAGTACAGAACTGGGTGAAGGCAGCATGACCGCGCTGCCAATTATCGAAACCCAAGCTGGGGACGTTTCCGCTTACATTCCCACCAACGTGATTTCGATTACCGATGGTCAGATTTTCTTGACCTCCGACCTATTCAACTCTGGCTTGCGTCCCGCAGTGAACCCTGGTATTTCCGTGTCGCGGGTGGGTTCGGCGGCTCAAACCAAGGCGATGAAAAAAGTGGCTGGTAAGCTAAAGCTGGAGTTAGCCCAGTTTGACGACCTGCAAGCTTTTGCTCAGTTTGCCTCGGATTTGGATAAGGCAACCCAAGACCAGTTGGCGCGGGGTCAGCGCTTGCGGGAACTTCTGAAGCAGCCGCAATACTCGCCGCTATCAGTGGCTGAGCAAGTGGCAGTTGTGTATGCAGGTTTGAATGGCTATTTGGATGATATTCCTGTAGAAAAGGTGGCTCCTTTTGCGCGATCGCTGCGGGAGTACCTGAAAACCAGCAAGCCGAACTACATGGAAATCCTCCGCAAAGAGAAGCAGCTGACAGAAGAAGCGGAAGGCATTCTCAAGGAAGCGATCGGTGAAGCGAAGAAGACCTTCATGGCGATGGCGTAACTTGTCCAAAGCGAATAGCTAAGCGCGAATAGCTAATTGTCAAAAGTAGCGTTTCGCAATTAGCTATTCGTCATTAGCCACTCGCAAAGGACAACTGACACCGGACAAAACTATGGCAAATCTAAAATTTATTCGCGATCGCATTCAGTCGGTCAAAAACACCAAAAAAATCACCGAGGCAATGCGCCTTGTTGCCGCTGCCAAAGTGCGCCGCGCCCAACAACAGGTAACTGCCACTCGCCCCTTTGCCGACCGCCTCGCTCAGGTTCTCTACGGTCTGCAAAACCGTCTGCGGTTTGAAGAAGCTAACCTGCCTCTGTTGAGAAACCGGGAAGTTCGGTCTGTAGGAATTTTGGTCATTACAGGCGATCGCGGTCTCTGCGGTGCCTACAACACCAACGTCATCCGTCGCGCTGAAAACCGCGCCAAGGAACTACAAGCCGAAGGTCGGGACTATAAATTTGTGCTGGTAGGGCGCAAAGCTATCCAATACTTCCAGCGTCGCGACCAGCCGATTGACGCTACTTATACTGGCTTAGAGCAAATTCCTACAGCAGCAGAAGCATCCAGAATCGCTGACGAACTGCTTTCCTTGTTCTTGTCAGAGAATGTAGACCGGATTGAATTGGTCTACACCAAGTTTGTCTCCTTGATCAGCTCTCGCCCAGTGGTGCAAACCTTGCTGCCGCTGACAACCCAAGGACTAGAAGCAAGAGATGATGAAATCTTCCGCCTCACAACTCGCGGTGGTGGTTTTGAGGTAACACGGGAGAAAGTCTCTACCCAAGTTCGAGAGTTCCCACGGGACATGATCTTCGAGCAAGATCCAGTACAGATTCTCGATGCCCTCCTGCCGCTGTATCTGAATAACCAGTTACTGCGGGCTTTGCAAGAATCGGCAGCGAGCGAACTAGCAGCACGGATGACGGCGATGAACAACGCCAGCGACAACGCTAAGGAGCTGATTGGTTCTCTTACTCTGAAGTACAACAAAGCGCGTCAGGCGGCAATCACCCAGGAAATTCTGGAAGTTGTCGGCGGTGCCGAAGCGTTACAAGGCTAGATTTAGCTTTTCAATTTAATTTACACAGAGCGTCTGAGTAATCTCAGACGCTTTTTTGTTGTATGCACTCGCATCATCGAACGGATAGACCCACTTAAGCAGCACCTATCACTGCCCAAAGCAAAGCGTATAACAAAAAGTTTCTAGATTGTTGCAATTTATTTACATACTGTTACAATAGTTAACATAAAGAAACAAAGGAAAGACAACCATGAAATACACCACCGACGAAAGAGGCATCCTCAACAACTATGCAGCCGAGCCTGCGGTGTACTTTGCAGAACCCCCCTCACCAGAGCAGCAGCGTCGCTACGCTTTCCAAGGCGCGATCGCTATTTTGTTTGTCACCCTGCTGGTTCTGACTGCATTGGGTGTCAGCTAAGTTATTCGAGATTTCAAGATTTACGGATAAATACAACAAACCAGGACAAACAACCATGAGATACACCACCGACGAAAGAGGCATCCTCAACAACTATGCAGCCGAGCCTGCGGTGTACTTTGCCGAATCCCCCTCACCAGAGCAACAGCGTCGCTACGCTTTTCAAGGCGCGATCGCTACTTTGTTTGTCACCCTGCTAGTTCTGACTGCATTGGGTGTCAGCTAAGTTATTCAAGATTTACAGAGCAATACAACCAACCAGGACAAACAACCATGAAATACACCACCGACGAAAGAGGCATCCTCAACAACTATGCAGCTGAGCCTGCGGTGTACTTTGCCGAGTCCCCTTCACCAGAGCAGCAGCGTCGCTACGCTTTTCAAGGCGCGATCGCTACTTTGTTTGTCACCCTGCTGGTTCTGACTGCATTGAGTGTCAGCTAAACCTGAAGAAAGAGAAGTTTCAGACACTTATTTCCAATACTTAGGAGTTCGGTTATGAAGACTGACTTTGACTTTGATGCCCGCTATCAGTTTGCGCCGACTGTCTTTAACACTGATTTCAACAACTTTGCGCCCATCACTGCTAATCAAGCTTGGTCGTTGTTCTTTACCGCTGGTCGTAACGATGCGGCGCTGGGAGATAATCCTGAAGTAGGGCGACTCTTCAACAACATCTTGAGTGCTGTTGTCTTCACAGTGATTGTTGGAGCCTTTACTTTCTACTCGTTTTAAGACAAAGACAACGTGAAAATTTCCTTAGCCCCAGCTTCTCCAAAGCTGGGGTTTCTCATTTCTAGGCATTATGGTTTGACGGGGTGAGTAGCTAATTGATTCATGAAACAATAGAGAAAGTTTAGTTTCCGTGGGGAAGCATTCCCTCTAGCCATTGCTGCTCATGTCCAAGACACATAAAGTTGAAATTTACGATCAAGGCAATACTCAGACCCTTGAAGTGCCAGAGGATAAAACGATCCTTCAGGTTGCCTATGCTGCTGGGTTAGACTTACCCAGCTCTTGCAATGCGGGAGTTTGTACTACCTGTGCGGCTAAGGTTCTAGAAGGCAAGGTAGAACAGGGGGATGGCATGGGCGTCAGTCCAGAGCTTCAGGCACAAGGCTATGTACTGCTCTGCGTCGCTTATCCCCGATCCGATTTGAAAATTGAGAGTGGGAAAGAAGACGAACTGTACGAGCTACAATTCGGGCAGTTCCAGAAGTAGGGCTACTCAGACTCGACAAGTAATTTCGCGGCTTTTCAAACAAAGCCTGCGGTCATTTAGCCTTAATTCAGCACAGGGCAAACTGGTATTTCAATATTCCGTACTAGAACCACTAAGATGACGACACACTTTATTACCGCAGAAATTGACCTTCAGGAATCGCCAGTGCAGTTACACTCTGCTATTGAGGCAGAATTGGAAAAACGGGGAGAACCCTTGCGCTGGGCGATCGCTTCTGTAGATGTCGAACAGCAGAAAGCCCACGTTGAGGCGATTGTCACAGTCGCATCTGACTCAGCTCAGTGAATCGGCGTCCTTACACGGTTGTATTAATTGTCCCGACTGGGGTTGGGGCAGCAGTTGGGGGATATGCGGGGGATGCGCTGCCAGTGGCAAGAGCGATCGCGCAAATCTCCGACATCCTGATTACCCACCCCAATGTCCTTAACGGTGCCCAATTGTACTGGAATTTGCCCAACGCTTTCTACGTGGAAGGCTACGGACTTGACAAATTTGCTGCTGGATGCTGGGGACTGCGACCCGTGCATCAGAACCGGGTGGGTTTAATCCTCGACCAAGGAATTGAACCCGAACTGCGGCTGCGGCATATTCAGGCAGCGGATGCCACGAGAGCCACGCTGGGATTGAATCTCACAGATTATGTAGTCACAGATGCCCCGCTTGGGGTGGAACTGCGGACAGCGGCATCGGGAGCCAGTTGGGGGACGATTGGAAATCCTGATAGTTTATTACGGGCAGCAGAGGTACTGATTACTAAGGCAAGGGCAGAAGCGATCGCAGTCGTTGCCCGTTTCCCCGATGACATCGAAACCGAGGCGCTGGAAAGTTACCGACACGGGCAGGGAGTTGACCCCCTCGCCGGTGCTGAAGCTGTAATTAGCCACCTAATCGTGCGAACCTTTCAAATTCCCTGTGCCCACGCCCCAGCTTTATTACCCCTGCCTCTCGATCCGCACCTGTCTCCCCGCTCAGCTGCCGAGGAATTGGGTTATACTTTTTTACCCTGCGTTCTGGTTGGTCTGAGTCGCGCCCCCCAGTTTATTGGAAAAACCCACAGTGGTGCGACTTTACCCGGCGATGTGTGGGCTGATCGAGTCGATGCCGTCGTCGTACCCGCAACTGCTTGTGGCGGCAGTGCAATCCTGAGTTTAAGCCAAACGCGATCGCAGATTATTGCCGTCGAAGAAAATAAAACTCAGATGCAAGTCCCTCCAGAACAAGTGGGAATTAAAGCATTGCGGGTAAACTCATATTTAGAAGCACTCGGTGTCTTGGTGGCCCATCGAGCTGGGATTAGTCCAGGTGCCATTAGTCCAACCCTGTCTTCGCTAGTCAGAATTCAGTAAGGCGGACAATCCTCTACTTTTACCCTTCATCCTTCATCTTTCCGAAGTGGCAAAACAGCTTCCTACCGATCCGGAAATCGAATCCCTGACGCGCACCCAAATTTTAATTGCGATGGGGGTGACAGCGGTTGTATTGCTCGTCATCGCCAAACTGTCCCTCCATTTTGGCTCGTTTTCCGTCATGCCCGTGCGCCCGACCCTAGAAGCATTACTTTTGGGCGTCGGAATTGGGCTAGGAATTACGGGTGCCAGTAGCGTCATCTATCGCCTATGGCCTGGTTATCAGCGCAGCGCCGACTACTATCTAGAATTAGTCCTAAAACCCTTATTTTGGCCTGATTTGATCTGGTTAGGACTCTTGCCCGGTTTAAGTGAAGAATTGCTATTTCGGGGTGTAATGCTGCCAGCAGTGGGATTAAACTGGGTTGGGCTAGTAGGATCGAGTTTTTGCTTTGGCATCCTACATCTGAGTGGCCCTCAACAATGGCCTTATGCAGCGTGGGCAACCACTGTAGGATTGCTACTCGGTTATAGCGCCTTGGAGACGGGTAATTTGCTAGTGCCAATTGTGGCTCACATTACGACAAATTTAATATCCAGCTGCCTTTGGAAGCTGGATACTAAAAAGGCATAAATTTTAAGAATTAGGATATTGATTGTTGAGAAAGACAAGGGAAACTGCGATTAGTTGTAAAATTCTCTCTTCTTCTTCTCTGCGTCCTCTGCGGTTCGTTTTTTCAGAAATCAAATAAAACTTCGATAGCTTTTATCTTGTTAATGCGATCGCGGCTGCCAAAGCGATCGCTTGCGGTAATATCTTGTGTTCCTGAACTTGAATCCGGGCGTGTAGCTTTTCTAGTGTGTCGTCCGGCAAAATTGGCACAGCGGCTTGTAGCAAAATCTTACCGCTATCAACTTCCACACTTACTAGATGAACCGTACAGCCAGTAATTTTTACCCCAGTATTCAAGGCTTGCTCTACTGCGTTGATACCCTTGAAACTGGGTAACAAACTGGGATGAATATTAATAATTCGGTCGGGGAAAGCATCAACTAAAACTTGCGTGACGACTCGCATCCAACCCGCCATTATCACCCATTCCACCTGATACTGTTGTAAAGTTTCAACAATTTTTTGATCCAACTCTTCGCGGCTATTAAAGTCTCGGTGATTCAGCAAAACAGCCGGAACGCCGCACTTTTCGGCTCTTGCTGCTGCCTTTGCACCGGGATTATTGTAAATCAAAACTTGAATTTGGGCATTGAGATGCTGTTGCGCGATCGCTTCTGCAACTGCCTCAAAATTACTGCCAGTCCCCGATGCCATTACACCTAATTTTAAAGGAGGGCGATCGCTCAAAAGATTGGGAGGAACCGTTGGTGAAATTAGGCTAGGTGTGGAGTCAGGTGGTGCTGAATTGCTAATCATGCAGTCTTTAACGTTGTAGTAAATGGGAACCAGCCGGACACTGGATTTCCCCAGATATATCCTTAGGAGGCGTTGGCATTGCAGGCGGCGTGGATGAGGGTTTATCTGTTTCGCAAATTACTGTTCTTGTAATATTTTCACCATTATTTGTGACAACAAATACAGCACCCGTGTAGCTATTAAGTTCGGGGCGCTTGGCTTTGGCAGTGTGCATCACCCTTTGAGTGCCATTACCTTGAGGTACAATTTGGTAATTATAACTCTCTGTCTCTGGCTTAATCCCAATCCCTAGCTGCTCGATTGTTGTACTAAATTTATTATTTTCCAAGTAATAAGCTTGTTGGGAACGGTTCATCGCCCCAATGTACATTTTCCCTTCAGATTGTTTTGCCTTGGTTGCTTGATTGTTAAAGGCTTCCTGAATATCAACTATTTTAGTATTGGGAGGTAAAGTGGGTGAGTCAGAAAGCTTTTGAACCGGGATTTCATAAGCAACCGGAGGCTCAGAAGATGTTTCCGGCGGGAGGAGGAATAATTTACCCTCTGGCGTCAATACAAATTTTACCGCCTGACTGGATGATGGATTGTTGACTTGCCATTGTCCTACCCATCGATCTGTCCCTAAATTGGCATTAGCAGCGCTGGGAGAAGAAGAATCTGAAGGTGTATTGGTTGAATTACATCCGTAGATAGCGAGTAACCCAAGCAATCCGCTAAGCATTCGGAAACCAGGGTGTTGGCTGCGTTGCTTGAATACGGTTATGTTCACGTTATCAGTTGCTAACAGGAGATTAACAGGATCTTACCAGTGCCGCCAGGTAGAATAACGCTACGACGCTAACATTCAACGGTAAGCCAATCGCTCAATGAAAAATACGCACTTTTCTCGGAGGCATCTGTTAGATAATGATGCGATCGCTGCCTGGATTTTTCTGACCCCTGCCTTAATTCTATTAGGGCTTTTTCTCCTATGGCCTATCGCTTATTTGTTTTACCTCAGTTTTACCACGGGTAGCTTTACCTCTGCGGGTGTGCGCTTAGTGGGATTGAGAAACTACTGGCGTCTCATGCTGAGTCCTGACTTTTGGCAAGTTCTCGGTAACACCGCTTATTTCACCATTGCCACGGTGATTCCCAGTTTGGTAATTCCTTTGGGTTTAGCAGTGCTATTAAATCGTGCCTTTGCCCTGCGAGGAATCCTGCGAACTGCCTATTTTATCCCCTCAATCGTTAGTCTTGTCGCAGCTGGTTTGGGGTTTCGCTGGTTGTTTCAAACCGAAGGACCAGTTAACGCATTTCTAAATGCTATCGGAATTGAACCGATTTCCTGGCTGGGTAGCACGTTTTGGGCGATGCCAGTGCTGATTTTGTTAAGCATTTGGAAGCAATTGGGTTTCAATATGGTGGTGTTTTTGGCAGGGTTGCAGGCGATTCCCTCCAGTCGCTATGAAGCGGCAGAACTAGATGGTGCCAATTCCTGGCAACAATTTTGGTACATTACCCTGCCAGGATTGCGCCCGACTCTCATCTTTGCCACCGTCACGACGGCTATTTTTACCCTGCGGAGTTTCGAGCAAGTTTACGTCATTACCGGCGGCGGGCCATTAAACTCGACTAATTTGCTGGTTTACTACATCTACGACCAAGCGTTTGCCCAATTTGATTTTGGTTATGCCGCAGCGGCGGCAACTGTGCTGTTAGCAGTAACGCTAGTGTTAGTGTATTTTCAGCTAAAAACTTGGGGAGAAGAGGCTTAGGAATTGTGTTTATCATCTACATCAAGTTAGCCATTTCCGATGAGGTAAGTTTGTCTAAGTTTGTTGAGCAAGGCTATAGCAATCCAATGTGATATTTATCTTTGTTGTTTTTAACGAACCGCAGAGGACGCAGAGGGCGCAGAGAGAAGAGAAGAAGAGAGAAAGAATGGTGTTGCGAGTGAAATTAGGATTGCTATAGGTATGCTCAAGGGGTTGAATTCATTGTGTTAGAGAACTTCTACCCAAAAATCAGCGGTAACAATCTTACCGTTGCGGTTAAACTGACCCCAGAGTTTATATTTTCCTGGTTCGGGAAATTTGGTATGGAAAAGAACCTGACCTTCAGGAGTATCTTTCATGGCATGGGCGTGAATGTAATCTGCGGCTGTTAAGCTTGGTGACTGTCGGAGAATGACTAAATGACCTTTTTCTCCTAAGTACGGTTGCAAGTCTTTGACGGGTTGAGTGTTAGAAGCGTCTCGCAGATCAAACGTTAAGGTAACATCTTTACCTGCTTTGAGGGTTGGCTCAGAAAATACAAGATTTGCTTTTGTATTTCCGAAAGTTTTAAACTGATTTAGATCGATTGCTGGTGCAGGTGAAATTTTACCAGGAATCTGTGTTTTTACTGCCGAGACTTGTTCCTTTTGACCGGCTGGTTTGTAGTCACTTAAAAGAGTGTAATTACCCGGTTGAGGAAAACTTGCCTCGACTTCAAAACGCCCATTCTGCTTGTAGGTGGGATGAAGATGGCTGAAAAACTGGAGATCGTCACTGACAACAATCAAGTGCATCAGTTTTTCTTGAAAAGTGTCAAACTTAGCGAGCGCTTTCCCGGATTTGTCTTGAATATCAATCGCTAAAGAAACGGGTTTGTTTGGGGTAATCGTTCCTTGAATCGTCAGCTTCGCCTGCGCTGCCTCAGTTTCAGGCATCGATTCGTGCGCCGATTCGTGCTTCGATCCGTGCCCCATGTGATGTCCCTCATGAGGGTCGGTTCCAGCCGTGTGATGCCCCTTATGGGAGTCATTCCTAGTGTTTGTAGAGGTCGCTTGCATCGTTCCATCCTTCATTTTCATCGTATGAGTGACTGCGCCTGTAGCGATCGCGCTTCCTGCCACTAAACCAACCAAACCCAAAAGCATTGACTTATTTTTCATTATTTTACTCCTCTTGATTTGCCGTTCCGGCTGCTTTTACTTCCAAGACACCTCTAGCCATATTCATTCCACAGGTAAAGGGATATTCACCTGGGGTTTTTGGTGTGAATTCCACAGGTGTCAGCCGATTCAAATTCAAATCTTTAGCAATGTGAAAATCCGGTAAAATGATTTTTTCCAGACAACTACTGGGGTCTTTTCTGAAAAAATTGAGCCGCACAGGTTGCCCTGCTTTCACGACGACTCGATTTGGATCGTAACCGCCATCTACTTGGATAGTCAGTTCCTGAATTCCTTGATTTGCTGTCGCTTGTTGAGCTTGAGTTTTACTCACCAGAAACCACCAAAGTTCTAACCCAATTAAAGCCAACCCGCCTAAAGTAAGACCCAATTTCAGCTCAAAAGGTTGCTTAATTTGACGAAATTGGTTTGTGGGCATTGGTGCCTCGGCTGAAGCGGCTTTTGCGGGTGTTCCTGAGAAAACCGAGAGCAAAATCCACAAAACCAGAAGATTACTCAACAATTTTTTTTGATTTACCATATTTCCTCCTTTTCTATGCAGTTAGAAATTTACTCGCGGCTGAAAATTCCGCAAGCGCAAAGCGTTACTGACAACAGAAGCCGAACTGAATGCCATCGCTGCACCCGCAATCATTGGGTTCAGTAACCAACCAAAAATTGGGAATAAAATACCAGCAGCGATTGGAATTCCAGCGACGTTGTAAATAAAGGCAAAGAAGAGATTTTGGCGAATATTCTGCATTGTGGCGCGACTTAATTGAATCGCAGTGACAATCCCTTGCAAGTCGCCAGAAATGAGAGTGATGTCGCTAGCAGCGATCGCGACATCGGTTCCAGTGCCAATCGCTATTCCCACGTCTGCTTGTGCTAGTGCTGGGGCGTCGTTGATGCCATCGCCCACCATTGCCACTACTTTACTTTCGGCTTGCAGTTCCTGGACTTTAGCGGCTTTTTGGTCGGGACGGACTTCCGCAAACACTCGCGTGATGCCAACTTCTTGCGCGATCGCATCTGCTGTTTTGCGATTATCCCCCGTTAACATCACCACTTCTAAACCCATGCGGCGTAGCGATCGCACAACGCCTGCGGAAGAGGGTTTCAGGGCATCGGCAATGCCAATCAATCCCTGCATTTCGCCATCTACCGCAATCCAAACGGCAGTTTTACCCGCAGATTCCCAAGCAACTTTTTGTCCTTGCAAAGGTAGCGTTTCAATCCCTAATTCATCCATCCAACGCTGAGTACCGATTTGCACCAGTCGGTCGGATACAATTCCTTGAACGCCACTACCCGCGATCGCTTCAAAATTTTTCGCCTCCGGCAATGGAAACTGCACTTCCTGAGATTGGGCATACCTTACAACCGCTTCAGCCAAAGGATGTTCTGAATTGCGTTCAACTGCTGCCGCTAACTTTAATAGCTTTATCTCATTGCTGTGGACAGTTCCTACCATCGTGATGTAGTCGGTAACAGTGGGTTTTCCCTGAGTCAGAGTCCCCGTTTTATCCAACACAATCGTTTGAATTTTATGCGCCACTTCCAGACTGTCAGCACCTTTAATTAAGATGCCATTTTCTGCACCTTTTCCGGTTCCCACCATCACAGAAGTCGGCGTTGCTAAACCCAAAGCACAGGGACAAGCAATAATTAACACTCCCACCATTGTCATCAGGGCCATTGTGAGATTGCCCATCACGTCGAACCAGATAATAAAAGTAGCGATCGCGATCGCAATCACCACTGGCACAAACCACCCCGTTACTCGATCCGCCAATCGCTGAATTGGGGCTTTGGCACCTTGCGCTTGTTGCACCAGTCGGACAATTTGAGCCAACACCGTATCTCGTCCAACTCTCGTCGCCCGAAACTGAAAACTGCCAGTTTTATTAATCGTCGCCCCAATCACTTCATCCCCCGCCTGTTTCTTCACGGGCAAGCTTTCACCCGTCACCATCGCTTCATCGACACTAGACGTACCTTCTACCACTTCCCCATCCACGGGGATTTGTTCGCCAGGACGCACTAAAACCACATCGCCGACTTGGACAGCTTCAACAGGAACATCGATTTCCTGTCCATTGCGGATCAAACGTGCTGTTTTCGCTTGCAAACCCATCAATTTGCGAATCGCTTCCGACGTTTGTCCCTTGGCGCGAGTTTCTAAAAACCGTCCTAGCAGAATTAAAGTAATTACAACCGCCGCTGTTTCGTAATAGACATCTGTAATTCCCCCCAAGAATCCTGGAAATACAGTCACAAACAGCGAGTAGAAATACGCCGCACCTGTACCCAGCGCAATCAGCGTATTCATATCAGCCGCGTGACGCTTCAAAGCTTTCCACGCACCTGTGAAAAAAGATTGACCGCACCAAAATAAAACTGGCGTTGTCAACACTAGCTGCACCCAAGAATTATGCAACCATGCCGGAATTAAGGGGAGGTGCAATCCAGTCATTGCCGGAAGTGACCCCACCACCAGCACAATACTAATCGCTGCGCCGAATACCACTTTCCGCGCCAAATCTTGCCGTTCCTGACGGCGGGTGGCTGCTTCGGTATCATCTTCTTTGCTTCCGAATTCTCGAACTGGCGCGGCTGTATATCCGGCGTCGGTAACAGCCTGCTGAATTTCCTCTAAACTCGTTTGCTGAGGTTCGTACTTAACAGTCGCCTGTTCCATGCCGAAGTTAACGTTACACTCGCTGACGCCTGGAACATTGCGAATCGCTTTTTCTATCGCACCGGCGCAAGCCGCACAACTCATTCCTTGTAACTTCAGAGAATGTGTTTCCATAACTTTCTCTAACTCGATGATTTTAGGTTAATCTCTCTAGTTAACTGGAGAGTCAAGGGGGTAGAGAAAAAATTTTGTGTGCCATATTGGTTCTGAAAAGCGCGATCGCGTATGCAGCGATAATTCCGCTTCTCGCCACCCCACCACCCCCATCCGTTTAGAAGAAAGCACCTATGTATCGCGACCAGCTAATTGCAGAATTAAAGCTTTGCATAGAGCCATTGTTACCTGGTTATCTAGCAATTTTTGATTTGGCTGATACGAAGCGGCGCAACCTTTACTTAGGTCACGAAGAAGTAGATAAAGATATTTTAGAATTCGATACTTTGTTAAAAGCTCATCTCGGTAAAGCTTTCAAACGAATTGGGGGCGATCGCTGGGTTGCTTTTGTTACTGAAAATCAACTCAACGTTTTCGATCGCTTAATTTTGGCATACCAAAAAGAAGTCCCTATCTCTGCTGGCTGGGAATGTAGAGCGATCGCTCCTAACAGCACTTTAGTTCATATTGAGGAGAAAACCGATGTCTTGATAAGTCGCGCTGTCCGATGTGGCTACTTAAATATCCAAGACATCAATGACGTAGCGGCTAGGGTAAATGATTTACTAGAAAAAATATGGCGTTTACCTGTTAATTCCGCAACTTCACTAGAGCAGGAATTAACATTTAAGGAACCAAAATGGAAGTGTATCATTGGCAATTTACCTAGCACTGCGTACTGTCCCTTCTGCAAAGGCACAGAGTTTGAATGGCTAGAAGGTACTGATGACACTGCTTACGGAATTTGTAAGGGTTGTCGCGCCGAAGCGGATTTTGTATACGGCTGAATATCGCACTCTTAAATGGTTTGTGAAGGCGAGATACCCGACTTCTCTCTCGAAGTTTGGGATTTGAAGGGCTGGCTAACTAATCAAAGAAAATCGCCTTATTCGTAGCTATTTGTTGAAATTCGCTTTTCTTCGGTAAACTGAAGCCAAAAAGCCGCAGCGATGCCCCAAATTGCATTAAAAAATAATACAAACAGTGGAGTTAAAACTCCCAATTTCAACCCTAGCAGCCCTTGATTCGCTTTCACCGAAAATACAATCAGTAATTGCGCCAGTGTCGGCGCAAGACTATAGACAATTCCTCGCAAGACAATCCCTCGCAACCAAGAGGGGTAACGCAGAAAAGGCAAGACAAAGAGAAATCCCCATAAACCGCCCCAAACGATGCGAGGATACAGCCAATCTGGGGTCAAAGCTGGCGCAATTTTCACCCCCAAGGCAGCAGTGATGCCCAGAACTCCAAACAGCCAAACAGCAAGACTATTTGCCAGTCCTCCCAAAGCGCCAGTGGCGAAGACGAGTGTTAATTTTCTGCTCCACTGCTGCATCCAAATTTCCCCTAACCTTTGCGATAATCTTATCGCTAGGCGACAGGATATCCAGCGTTCGCGATCGCTTCCCTGACTTTGTCTGCTGGCTGTTGTGTTTCCACACTTACAAGCTTGGTTTTGGTATCAGCCTCTACCTTCGCGGTGGGGTCAAGAGTGGCAACTGCCTTAGAAATCGTGTCTACACAGGCAGAACAAGCCATGCTGGGAACTTTCAGTTGTAGTGTCATAGTGTAAATTCAGGATTATTGTTTCAATCGCTATTATGAAATCTCCAGTCAACTGGAGAGTCAAGTGAATGGATGTACAAACTGCTCAATTAATTGTGAATGGCATCGCCGTGGGTTGCATCATTGCGCTAGCGGCGATTGGTCTAACGCTGACTTATGGAATTTTGCGCCTTTCCAACTTTGCTCATGGCGATTTTATGACCTTGGGCGCGTATCTTACCTGGCTAGCGAATATCAGTGGGATAAATATTTGGCTGTCAATGATTCTAGGCGCGGGGGGAACAGTGGCGGCGATGCTACTGAGCGAACAGCTGCTCTGGAAACCAATGCGGGCACGCCGTGCCTCCCCTACCACCCTGATCATCATCTCGATTGGACTTGCCTTGTTTCTCCGCAATGGCATCATTTTCATTTGGGGAGGAGGCAACCAGCGCTACAATTTGCCAATTGCCTCCGCCCTCAACATCTTCGGAGTCAACGTAGCTTATTACCGGATCGTTGTCATGGTTTTAGCCGTCCTCGCAATGTTGGGGCTGCATTTCCTGTTGCAGAACACCAAAATCGGGAAGGCAATGAGAGCAGTTGCAGATGATATCGATCTGGCTCGCGTCTCCGGCATTAACGTTGAGCGCGTGGTGATTTGGACTTGGCTCATTACCGGCGTTTTTACGTCCCTGGGAGGAGCTATGTACGGACTGATTACGGGCATACGCCCCAACATGGGCTGGTTTTTGATTTTGCCGATGTTTGCGTCGGTGATTCTCGGCGGGATTGGCAACCCCTACGGCGCGATCGCAGGTGCGTTGGTAATTGGTATCGCCCAAGAACTCAGCGTCCCCTTCTTGGGGTCTGAATACAAGCAGGGTGTTGCCCTCTTGATCATGGTCTTAATTCTGCTTGTCCGTCCCCAAGGCTTGTTCAAGGGCACCCTATAAAAGGATGAAGGATGAAGGATGAAGGATGAATCAACAGGCTATCCATCCTTCTCCCTTCCGCCTTCATCGTTGTCATTCGCCCTAACCTCAAAACTGTAGATTCAGTTTTCTTAGAGATGGATTACGGGTTGATGATGTGGAAATAAATCGCTGCAACCAGGAAGTTACCAGCTAAGAGGATCAGCGAAACGATAGTACGGAAAGGATAGGGAGGCTTACTCGTTTGGGTAAGAGAACCTTTTGGTTTCTTGGCTTGTGCAGTCATAAGCATTTGCTCCTAATTTTGGACTTTATCAAGAAATACCAAAGAGCTGTCACAATTAGCACGGCTCGATAGAAATATTTTCATTTACCGCAGTCTTCCTAAAAGCAGCGTAGACCTTGATAGGCGCTTTCCCGATGCACGATAAATAGAAAAATTCTTTTTTCCTCCCCTGGCTTCTTGACTTTAAGCACTCTCTCCAGCGTGGTAGGAACTGCGGACGAGGGGGCCGGAACGGACGTGAGCAAAGCCCATTTCCCGCGCGATCGCTCCCAGATGCTCAAATTCTTCTGGCGTCCAGTATTTTTGGACTGGCAGATGTTCTAGTGAAGGGCGCATATACTGACCGAGGGTAATGCGATCGCATCCAGCATCCCGCAAATCGGTCATCGCCTCAATCACTTCGGCTTCCGTTTCTCCGTGTCCCAGCATCAAGCCGGATTTCGTGGCAATTGTGGAGTCAAGTTCTTTCACAATCCGGAGAACATCAAGCGATCGCTCATACTGTGCCCCCCGTCGCACCCGTCCTTGCAGACGCTCCACCGTCTCAATATTGTGGTTATAACAAACGGGTGACGCTGCAACCAGCGTTGCGACTCGTTGCCGTTGTTTCTCCACCGCATCCTTACCCCCCCAGAAATCTGGCGTCAACACCTCAATCAGCGTTTCCGGGTTCATCTGTCTTATCGCTGCCATCGTCGCCGCAAACCAACTCGCCCCCCCATCCGGCAAATCATCTCTTGCCACCGAAGTCAGCACCACGTAGCGCAAAGAAAGCAACTGCACCGCCTGAGCCACCTTTTGCGGTTCTTCCGGATCTAAAGGCATCGGTGCGTGCCCTTTCTCCACTTGACAAAAAGCACAGGCACGGGTGCAAGTTTGCCCCATCAGCAGAAACGTTGCTGTCTTTTGGGTATAACACTCTCCCCGGTTCGGACAGCGCCCCTCTTCGCAAATCGTGTGAATTTGCCGCTGCTTAATAATTCGCTGCACCGTCGAAATGTCGCTTGCTTTCCCGATGGAGCGTCGCAACCAAGGCGGTAGCGCCTCAATTTCTGACCTCCACGCTTGTACATCAGGCTGAATTTGTCGAGCATTCGTTTCGGTAGGCAAATTCATGTTTTTTTCTGGGCTACCAGCTCAATGAGCATCCGTATAATACAGAACTTACGCAGCCAAACTCCTAAACTCAAGGGCTTACAACAATTTTCATCGCAATTTTCTATTAAACGCAGTCCGGTTTAACCCCACCTCAGCCCCTCTCTGTTCGCGGATTTGGGTTGAATATTCCCCCTCTCTGTTCGCGGATTTGGTTCAATATTCTCCCCTCTCCGTGAAGGTTGAGGGGCTGGGGGTGAGGTTCCGATCGAGTGAGAACCACTATCTCGCCTGCTTTCCTGCGCCTTTGTCTATATAGCCAGTACAGGATAGCCAGTACAGGCACAACCCAAAAAAGCCCCTACGTTGTCGGGCAATGCGTCAGTCCTATGATACAAATCTTAAATCATTCGACTCTAACTCTGATTCTGCTTCTGCCTTAGTTTTTTTCCCTTTCAGGTCAGACCGGATTAATCTAGAATTAGGCACGCTGCTAGCTTTTTGGCTTTATGTTTTTGTATGTCAAGACGATCGAAGAGTGAGGATATCAGGCAAGCCATTGTGTTGCTGTATACCACGCACTCATGAGAATCCCCATTACGGCGCTAGCGTTGGTTTACCGTAATCGGGTATAGAAATCATAGTTCTGTAGCGCAGACACACTTGTACTACACATTCCAAATTATCCTGATTGGTATGAACGCGAGGCAGTTTTCTGCTAGCCGCTCATCTTGCTGAAATTAGCGGCAAGGCAGCAGTCGGCTCAAATCAACTTTAGTTTTTCTTTAAATTACCCCTAAGGAGTCAGTCGTGGCAGGTCACAAAATTCTGGTGATTGATGACAGTCGAGTGATCAGAAATACAGTACGAGATATGTTACCACCGGGTAACTTTGAAATTTTAGAAGCAAAAGACGGTCTGGAAGGCATGAATCTGATCTACCAGTCACACCCGAACTTGATTATGTTAGATTTTCTCTTGCCCAAAATGAGCGGGTGGGAGGTGTTTCAGCAGATTCAAAGTAAGCCCGAACTTCAGTCAATTCCTCTCGTTTTAATGTCTGGTCGGAAAGAAGAGGTGACAGAGAAAATCTCAGAACCTTTTGAATATTTTGAATTCATACCCAAGCCCTTTGACCAGAAGCAACTGATTGCCGCTATCAAGACAGCGATGGCAAAAGCAAGAAACCGCCCGGTGGTAGTACCATCAGCACCGCAGCCAGCCGTCGCTAAGGATACAGTCCCACCAGATTCAGGGGTTGCGTCAGCAGACATTCAGCAGTTAAATGCCAAGATTGCCAAGATGCAAGCTGAGATTGACGCCTTGAAGAAACAGGTGGCTCCAATGGCAGCGATACCTAGTGAGGTTGATGGCTTGAAAAAACAGCTAGCTCAAATTGTGGCATTCATTAAACAAAAGCTGAAGTAATCGCTAGCATTTATAGAATACACCTCAGCATTTAGATCCTGTCCCCATTCAATCTTCCAGCTCATCTGACTCGTAATCGGGGCGTTCTTACGGTTGAGTTCCTTGTTTCATGGAATGTCCTCAGTCACCACTCCTAGGAGTTAGTTATGCCAAGTAACAAGATCCTGGTTATCGATGACAGCAGCACCAGTCGGAGTCTAGTCCGCAAGCTATTGCCCCAGAGTAACTTTGAAGTTCTCGAAGCAAAAGACTCTCAAGAAGGACTGAATTTAATCCGAAAAGAACGCCCCAATTTAATCGTGCTGGATTTCCTGTCATCTCAGCCTAGTAGCTGGGAAGTCTTTCAACAAATTCAAGTCTCTCCGGAACTCCAAAAGATTCCTTTAGTGGTGACATCAGGACGTAAAGAAGAAGTTACACACAAAATTCCAGAACCGTTTGAGTATTTTGAATTTGTTGCCAAGCCGTTGGAGCAGAAGACGCTGATTCAGGCGATGAAATCAGCAATGGCTAAGGCGAAACTGCCTCGTCGGCAAGCGGCTGCGCCTGGTGCCCAAACAGCACCAGGCGCTAAAGGAACCCCAACGGCTCCCGACGTTCAGAAAGCGGGAGCAACTCAAAAAATCCTAATTGTTGATGATGCTAAAGTAATTCGGGCTTCATTGCCAGAAATGTTGCCTCCGGGCAACTTTCAAGTTTTAGAAGCAAAAGATGGGGAAGAGGGACTTAATCTCATCCGTCAAGAGCATCCGAATGTCATTATTTTGGATTGGATTCTGCCTCGCATGAGCGGTTGGGAGGTTTTTGGGCAACTTCAAGCTTCGCCCGAACTCCAGATGATTCCTTTAGTAGTCATCTCTGGGCGGAAAGCGGAAGTGATGGAGAAACTTTCAGAACCATTTGAGTATTTTGAATTTCTAGAGAAGCCCTTCAATGAGAAGCACTTAAATCAGGCAATCCAGTCAGCGATCGCTAAAGCCAAATTGCCACGCCCACAAGCTGGAACACCTTCTGCTCAGACAACCGCAGTCGTTGCTAACTCTACAGATGCATCTGCTGAAATTAAGGCATTAAATGAAAAAATGGCGGCAATGCAGGCTGAAATTAAGGGATTGAAGGAACAAGTCGCTGAAATTCCGGCACTGAAAAAACAATTGGCTCAGATGATGGCTTTCGTTAAGCAAAAGTTGAGTTAGAAGCCCTATTTAAGTGACTAGAATACCCAGATTATCTACTGGCTGCTAATGACTCATTGCTAATCTCCCTCTTGTGTCATTTTGAGAGAATTCGATGAATTTACAGTATTACAGCCCATGAGAAATCAAGGTTTTACCTCAGTTTGTCAGAAGAGGGATCTAGCAATTCTAGGGTTCTACTTGCTTAATCCAACTCTCTGCGCCCTTCTAAGGCTCGTGCTAGTGTCACCTCATCGGCATACTCTAAATCACCGCCCATCGGTAAACCAAAAGCAATCCGCGTCACCTTGGTAAACGGCTTTAGTAATTGACCGACATACAGGGTTGTTGTCTCACCCTCTACGCTGGGACTAATTGCCAAAATCACTTCTTTAATTTTTTGCTGGCTCACTCGCCGCACGAGCGGTTGAATATTTAGTTGGTCGGGGCCAATTCCATCCATCGGCGAAATGATGCCCCCCAAGACGTGATACTTGCCGCTATACTCGCGAGTTTTTTCCAGCGCAATCACATCACGGGAATCTTCCACCACACAGAGCGTGCTGTTGTCGCGGTTAGAGTTACGGCAAATATCGCAGACAGGTTCAGCCGAGAGGTGAAAGCACACCTGACATAAACCCACTTGCTTTTTCGCCTCAACTAAAGCTTGAGCCAGTGTTTCTACTTCTTCGGGCGATCGCTTAATAATATGCAGTGCCAGACGTTGTGCAGTTTTCGGGCCAACTCCTGGCAACCGTTGTAGTTGCTCGATGAGACGAGCTAAGGGACGTGTGTAAACCGTTGTCCTATCTCCAATCTGTATGCTTCCATATTTATCCTAAACCCCCGATAGATTGGATTGATACAATCTGGCTCTATCTGTGGTTCCCAATAAAAAAGCGCCCCCTTGTGGGAGGCGCTTTTGATGTAGAGACGCGATATATCTTGTCTCTAGCGATTAGCCATTGATGCTGGGAGCCATCAGAGCCACTGGGGTGGACTCACCTGCTGCCAAGTCGAGGGGGAAGTTGTGAGCGTTGCGCTCGTGCATCACTTCCATACCCAGGTTGGCGCGGTTGATCACGTCTGCCCAAGTGTTGATCACCCGACCTTGGCTGTCAATCACTGACTGGTTGAAGTTGAAACCATTCAGGTTGAATGCCATCGTGCTGATTCCCAAAGAGGTGAACCAGATGCCGACGACGGGCCATGCACCTAACAAGAAGTGCAAGGAACGGCTGTTGTTGAAGGAAGCATATTGGAAGATTAACCGACCGAAGTAGCCGTGGGCTGCGACGATGTTGTAGGTTTCTTCTTCTTGTCCGAATTTGTAACCGTAGTTCTGAGATTCGGTTTCGGTGGTTTCACG